>JAKAMF010000078.1 GCA_021813045.1 bacterium
ATTCATGAAAAAGTGAGCCGCGGGGAACCTCAACACAACCAGCGCCGGTATTCGGCTTATATTTAACCTTGCCTACCTCGCTTCTTTTCGGCCAGCTGGAAACAACTACCTTCTTTTCGTCCAAGCCATTCTTTAAAATACGCTCCATAATCGTAATAGATTCTTCCAAGCAATGCACCCACTCCACCAGCTGAGCCGCGGTATTCAAATACGGGTTATGGCAAGGCGCCTTGAGGCCGATTTCTTTGGCTGCTTCCTTGGCTTTTTTATTTAGTTTATCGTAATTGTTGTTAAAACGCGAAAGCGCGCCGACCGCGTAGGGCTTGCCGTTAATCCGGGCGATCTTAGCCTTGGAATAATCCACCACGGTTTCGCTGAATAGCTTCCGGTAATCGCGTACTTGCGTCTTGCTGCCGCCATTAACCACCAAATCTCCGTCATACATAGCGTATTCTTCGTTTGAAGCAAGCGACATATATTGCGTAGGCCGGTCAAATTGCGGAAATTTCAAAGTTTTGATTATTTTAACGGTCTCTTCGCCGTCTTTGCGCGACTCCAGCATTAATTTATACAATTTCTCCAAGCCGTCCTGGCTGGGTAACTGGGTCAGCCCGCCGATTACATAGCTGATCGGATGAATGTGCCTGCCAGCCAAGACTTCTCCGGCATAATCGCTCATCCTTTTCATGCGCAAAGCCATTTCAATTACCGGACGATGGGTCTTTACCAAAGGCACGATACTTTTTACGCCCAATAAATCGGGTGCCACCAGAATATAAATATGCAAAACATGGCTATCGAGCATCTCCGTATAAAGCAGGAGCTTACGCAACATGATCGTTTCCTCGGAAGGAGTAATGCCCAAAGTCGCTTCTCCGGCACGGATACTCGCTAAAGTATGGCCGCAGGCGCAAATACCGCAGATGCGGCTGGTCAAATGCTGCGCCTCCCAGATCGAGCGGCCAACCAGCATCGACTCAAAAAACCGCGGGCTTTCGATTACCTGAAATTCACACTTAGTCAGCTTGCCATCTTTAACGTCAACAATAATATTGCCGTGGCCTTCCACGCGGGTTAAATAATGGACATCTACTTTTACGTCCTTAGAATAAACCTTATCTGAATTCTTGGTCATATTTTTCTCCCATCGAGTCATTATATAAAGTAAAGCTGTTTAAAATATCTTCTACCTTGAGCCCGTATTTAGTAAGAATGTCTTTGGCGGCATCGCTGGCCGGCTTATCTAACAAACCGCGGCAGCCATAGCAACGATTACCGTTGTTAACGCACCAAGAATTACATCCGGCGCGGGTTACCGGCCCCATGCATTCCTGGTCTTTTTCATAACGGCAGACATTTTCATTCATTTTGCATTCTACACAGACCGGATAATTCGGCACCACATAAGGCTTGCCCATTAAAATTGATTTAAGCACGGCTAAAACTTCCGGGACATAAACCGGGCAACCGTTAATCACATAATCAACCTTGACAACTTCGTGTACCGGCATGGCCTTGATTGTATTAATAATATCCGCCTTGTCGCCATAAACCCTTTGCTTAGCTAAATCAAGCGAAGAGCGGTTTTTAATACCGTTTACTCCGCCAATCGCCGCGCAGGCGCCTAAAGCAATTAAAACTTTGGCTTTTTCGCGGATTTTTTTAATCCGTTTTACGTCATTATCCGTAGTGATGCTGCCTTCTATAAAAGCCACATCATAATCTTCGCCGGCCTCAGACATAATCTCACGGAAATTTACAATATCTACCAACTCGGTGAGATCTAACAAGGTCGTGCCAATATTGGCAAATTGCAGCTGGCAGCCTTCGCAATCAGTAAAATCAAAAAATGCCACCCTTGGCTTAGCTTGCTTTTTCATGGCACTCTCCTTTAAAATTTTTTAAATCAGCATAGGTAAAAACCGGCCCGGACTGACAGACATAAACCCCTTCGATCTGGCAATGGCCGCATTTACCCAAACCACAGCGCATGCGCCTTTCTAACGAAACGATGATTTGATGATCCGGAATCTTTTTTTCCAACAGTTTAACAATAACAAATTTATACATAATCGGCGGACCGACTACCACGCCGTAGGTCCGGCTGGGATTAATATCTACCCCCGGGATTAAAGTGGTGATCAACCCTACATTACCCTTCCAATCCGGATCTGCCCGGTCAACCGTACAGTTAAGTTTGATCTCCGAACGTTTCATCCATTCCTTGGTTTCTTCTTCGAATAAAAACTCCTTGGGAGATTTGCAACCTAAAAGAATCTGCACATCGCCGAAGTCATTGCGATTATGCATAACATAACGGATTAAAGAACGTAAAGGAACAATGCCCAGGCCGCCGGCAACAATCACCAGGTCATAGCCGAACATATTATCAATCGGGAATCCTTTGCCGAACGGGCCGCGGATGCCCAGGATATCGCCTTTACCCAGAGTATGCAGTTTATTAGTAAAAACACCGGCATTGCGCACGGTTAAATCAAAATACCCCTTATCCGTAGGCGATGAACAAATCGAAATCGGAGCTTCTCCATAGCCGAAAATCGAAACCATCACAAACTGCCCCGGGGTATGGCCTAAATTAATCTTATCTTCCAGCTGAATACGGAAAAATTTTTCCTTTTCGGTGACCATCTCGGCTTCAATAATCTTCGCCTTCATCGGCCGGTAAGGAGAGGTCCTCATTTTTTCTAAAAGTATCTCGCGGTCAAGCATTTTTTCTCCTATTGTTTAGAGCGTTTCTTGGGAAAGTAATGAATTTACGGTTTCTACTAAATTTATCCCGGCCATGCAAGTACGCGTGCATCTGCCGCAGCCGGTGCAGAAATAACGGTTGAATTTATCTACCGGATATTTAAATTTACGGTAATACCTGTGCCGCTGACGAGTGTCGCGGCCCTTACGAAAATCTTCCCCGCCGGCTACTTTGGCGAAATCATCCATCTGGCAGGAATTCCAGATGCGGTACCTTATCCCGTCGTTTAACGATAACTCTAGATCATCCTGGGTATCAAAACAATAACAGGTGGGGCAGACGGCGGTGCAATTTCCGCAGGCAACACATTTTTTGCCTACATCTTTCCAGACATCAGAGCCAAAAGATTTGTCGAAAACACCGTACACCTTGCCTAGCGGACCGATGAACTCTTCTTTAAACACCTTCTTCTTAGCTTCCCGGCAACGCTCTAAAGCATTCATGTCAGCTTCTGCAGCTTCTTTAATATAGTCTAATTTACTGACCAGCTTTTCTCCTTTTTCCGAATTAATATGAATAATGAATTTCTCGCCTAAATCAACCATCATCAGGTCGTATCCGCCGCGTGGCACATGATTGCCCATCGAAGCGCAATTGGCATATTTATCGCAATACCGCAAACACTCTATGCCGATAATGATCATTTTATCTTTACGGTTTAGATAATTCGGGTCTTCCGGGCCATCCCTGAATACTACATCCATACATTGAATGCCGGCGATATCGCAGGTATGCACACCAAAAAGAATAAAATCCTCAAATCCCTCTATGGCCTTGGCGGTCTGAAACGGCTCGATCTTAAATTTTAATAATTTTTCTTTCTGGGGAAAATAATATTTTTTGGGTGGCAGAATGGTCGGGACATACTCCAAAACAACATCTCCCACGTCTTTTACCGGACGAAAAACAAAAAGATTTTCTTTCTTGCGGGGGGCGTAAAGTTTAGCGCTCTTTTTTAAATGCTCCAGCCACTTATTGAGGTCTTTCTTGTTTAGCGTAGCGTATTTCACTTTTTCCTCCGATGAGTTTTAAGCAAAGTCTATTTTGTCAATTTGAAATTCCGCGCCATAGGCGGCAGTTTTAAATTCTACTTCAATTTTTTGCCATTTGTTTTCCGGGCAAGAATGCCGAAAGTGCGACAAAAAGTGCTCTTTATCCATGCCGCCGAATTCAGAAATAGTAACGTAAATCTTGCTTATTTTACGTTTGGCCTGTTTCTCTTCTTCCGCGAGGTATTTAAAAAGGTGGTTAAAGAGGTGCGTTTCGTGCATTGCCTATAAAAATAATAAATTATGATATCTATCTTACCTATATATGTCAAGTATTTTCTGGGAACTGTTTCCCTGCCGGCAGGCAAGCCAAACAGAACGGCGGATTACGAAGAAGATAACCTTTGTTTTACCAGTTCGCTGATCAATTTTCCGTCCGCGCGGCCGGCCACCTTAGCATTAACTTCTTTCATTACCTTACCCATATCTTTAGGGCCTTGGGCTGCGGTAGCAACAATTACTTCTTCAATAATTTGCTTTAGCTCTTCCTCGGGCATTTCCTGAGGCAAATAGGCCTTAAGTATTGCCAATTCTTTGGTTTCTTTTTCTACTAAATCTAAGCGGCCGCCTTTTTGAAACTGGTCAATCGAATCCTGATGCTGCTTAACCTGCTTCTTAATTACTGACTGGCAATCGTTATCATCCAACTTATCTTTCTTCTTGGTTAAGGCAGCATTGATAAATTCCGCGCGCAAGCAACTCAGGACAGAACTCTTGATCGCATCTCTGGCCTTCATCGCCTCTTTATAATCCTGCAAAATTTTTTCTTCTAACATACCATCTCCTTATCCACAGAGATCTGGACCCGATTAGCTAAAATTTTACCATTTCCCTTAGTTTATTTAATCTTTTATCTAAATCGGCTAAGGTGAAACAGGATGTTTTCCCCGCGCCGAAATCCTCAATATTAAAAGAAGCGGCCACTGTGCCATAAGCAAGCGCTTTTTTAATTGCGGCAACGTCTAACCTGCCGGCCTTAGCTAGATAACCCATAAAAGCCCCGGCAAAAGTATCCCCTGCCCCGGTCGGATCAATCACCTTATCCGTGGGATAAGCCGGCAGGGAAACAGTAAAATCTTTACTGCAGAACAATACTCCGTGCTCGCCTTTTTTGATTAAAACCATGCGCGGGCCCAGACGAGAAAGTTTTTTGGCTGCCTTGATTAAATTTGTTTCACCGGATAAATCGCGCGCCTCCTGGTCGTTTGCCACAAAAATATCCACTTTTTTTAATAAACGCAGCAATGCCGGCCTTTTGTGTTTAATCCAAAAATTCATGCTGTCCAAGCCGATCAAGCGCGGCCGCCGCATATGGCTTAGAAGATGGTTTTGAATATCCGGATCAACATTTGCTAAAAATAGGTACTTAATATCTCTTTGTTTTTCGGCAATTACCGGTTTAAAACTGGAAAGCACACCCAATTCCGTATTCAGGGTGCGCGCGCAATTTAAATCACCGCTATATTCGCCCTGCCACTTAAAACTTTTTCCCTGCGAGCGGATCAAAGAAGTGAGGTCGATCCCTTTATTTAATAAAAATTCGATGTGTTAGAT
>JAKAMF010000010.1 GCA_021813045.1 bacterium
CCGATCTCCGGAGGTTTTGGATAGAATGAAAATTTGCGCGCTGATCCCCGCTTATAATGAAGCCGGGGCGATCAAAGAAATTATCCGTCAGATTAAGCAACAGGGTTTAGCCGTTGTTATTATCGATGACGGCTCTAGCGACAACACCAGTCAAATTTCTGCTTCGGAAGGCGCAGTTGTTTTAATTAATCTTAAAAACGAAGGCAAAGGCCGCTCTTTGAATAAAGGCTTTGCTTATTGCCTGGAAAACAATTTTGACGCGGTAATCGCTATGGACGGAGACGGCCAGCATTTACCTCAAGACATACCCTTATTTATTAATGCCGCCAAGACATCAAATGCCGGAATCATTGTCGGTAACCGCATGTCGCAGGCAAGAAATATGCCGCTGGTGCGTTTTTTGACCAATAGATTTATGTCTTGGCTGATTTCTTTGATTTGCGGGCAAAAAATCCCGGATTCGCAATGCGGCTTTCGCCTGATCAAAAAAGAAGTTTTAGAGAAAATAAAACTTAAAACCAGCAAATTCGAGGTTGAATCGGAATTATTAATTGCCGCCTCAGCCGCCGGTTTTAAAATTGAGTCCTTGGCCGTGAGTACTGTCTACGGAACGGAGGTCAGCCATATTAATCCTTTCGCGGATACCGTAAGATTCTTCAATTTTATTTTAAAGACTTTATTCAGCAAAAAATAATAAAATCCGGATGGACTTTAGCGTTTTAAGAAAGCAGATGGTTGCCGAGCAGCTGGTCAGCCGCGGGATTAAAGACGAGCGGGTCCTGAAGGTTTTTTCGAGCCTGCCGCGGGAAAAATTTATCCTTAGCGAATCTGTTGCCAGCGCTTACGCTGATTTTCCTTTGCCGATCGGCCAAGGCCAAACAATCTCTCAGCCGTATATCGTTGCCTTAATGACCGAGCTGTTAGCTTTAAGCGGCAGCGAAAAAGTTTTAGAAATCGGTACCGGATCAGGATATCAAACAGCTGTATTGGCTAGTTTGGCTAAAGAAGTCTATACTATTGAAAGGTTTGCCGAGTTGTCAGATAAGGCGCGGGATTTATTCAAGCAGCTGGGCCTGGATAATGTTAAGGTAAGGGTTGGCGATGGTACCTTGGGTTGGCCGGAAGAACCGCCATTTGAGCGGATAATCATTACGGCTGCCAGTCCGCGGCTGCCGCTGCCTTTGTCCAGCCAGTTGGCAGAAGGGGGTAAGGTTGTTTTTCCGCAGGGCGAGGCCTTTAATCAGGCGCTTACCTTAATTGAAAAGAAAGACGGCAAGTTAATTGAAAAAAATATTTGCGGCTGTGTTTTTGTTCCGTTAGTGGGAAAATACGGATTAAAAGAAAGTTAAGATAAGGCTATGTTAGAGACATTGATTCATCAGCTGGCAGGAATTCCTAAAGAATGCGTGGTAATGATTGTGGCGGCTTTGCCGATATCCGAATTAAGAGGCGCGATTCCCCTGGCGCTATCTTTTGGCATGCCGCTTTATAAGGCGTTTTGGTTGTCAGTGTTGGGTAATAGCATATTTGTTGCGCCGGCGCTTTTTCTTTTTGAGCCGATCTCCAGGCAATTGCGAAAAATTAAAATCTGGTCAAAATTTTTTGATTGGCTTTTTGAGCGCACCAAGAAAAAATCAGATTCTATTCAGAAATACGAAGCCCTTGGCTTGGTTATCTTTGTGGCTATACCGCTGCCGATGACCGGGGCATGGAGCGGAGTGATCGCGGCGTCATTATTCAAGATCAGGTTTAGGTACGCTTTTTGTGCTATCATTACCGGAGTAATCGTCGCGGGACTGATCGTGTCCGCGTTGTGCGCTTTAGGGATGGTCACTTGGAAGGCGGTAATACATTGATACAGGTTTATACCGGTAACGGAAAGGGAAAAACTACAGCGGCAATCGGGCTGGCAATAAGGGCTGTCGGCGCGGGAAACCGAGTTTATTTTGGCCAATTTGTCAAGAAGGGCTGTTATCATGAAATTAAGCTTTTGCGTAAAATCAGAAAGATTAAATTAGAACAGTTTGGCCGCGGGTGTTTTATTAAGTCTCCGCTAAAAGAAGATATTGCATTAGCGCGAAATGGCCTGAGAAAGATCCGGCAGGCGCTTGCAGGCAGGGCTTATGGTGTTGTGGTTCTGGATGAGGTCAATATTGCGTTAAACTTAGGGTTGTTGGAATTGGATGAGGTGATTGCCTTATTAAAATCCGCTCCGAAGAAAATTGAAATAATTCTTACCGGCCGTAATGCCCATCCGCAAATTATCAAGATGGCGGATTTGGTTAGTGAAATGAAAGACGTGAAGCATTACTATGCTAAGAATATTAAGGCGAGAAAAGGGATTGAGTATTAGAAATATCCCTTGACAGGATTATTAAGCGGTTGTATTTTAAATGGGACAATTTGGTGTACGGGTTAGGGAAGCGCTGTGAGAAACAGCCGCGGTCCCGCCGCTGTAAGAGGCAACGAAATTCGCGTAACTCCACTGTCTGTTAAAGATGGGAAGGAGCGGAAAATAGGGCGCCTCAAGCCAGAAGACCTGCCTGTACTAAAGAATTAAGCCTCGTGGAAAGGGTAAAGTAAATATTGGGTGCAACCCTTGGCGGAATTTCGTCAGCGGTTGCATTTTTTTATGAAAAAATTGCTTATCTTTATTATTTCAGTTTTTGTTTGCTCTCCGCTGCTTGCTGCGGAAGGCAAGCGGTATATTTCTTTAGCCCCATCAACTACGGAAATTCTTTTTTCTCTCGGTTTAGATAAAGAAATTGTCGGAGTAAGTTCTTTCTGTAACTATCCTCCGCAGGCAAAATCCAAGGATAAAATCGGCACTTTCAGTCAGCCGAATATCGAAAAGATCCTTTCTTTGAAACCGGATTATATTTTTTCTACCGGCCTGGAACAGGCGCAGGCAGTCAGCCAGTTAAAACGGCTGGGATTACCGATCTATGTTGCCGATCCGGTAAACATGGAAGAATTAATTGCGACCATCATAGAAATCGGCGCGATTACCGGCCGGCAGGTCCAGGCGCAACAGTTAGCGCAAAAGATAGAGGATAAAGTCAGCGAGATATCTCTCAAGGTAAAATCTGTTCCCGCGGATAAGCGGCCGAAAGTATATATCGAAATCTGGCATGACCCTCTGACTACAGCCGGGCAGGGTAGCTTTGTTAATGACATAATCAGCATTGCCGGCGGGGTAAATATCGCCTTTGACACCAAGCGGCCATACAGTATTTTTAGCCCGGAAGAAGTGATCAAGCGCGATCCGGATTATATATTTTTGGCTTATATGGGGCAGGCGCCGCAGAAAGAGCTGGAGAAGCGTTTTGGTTGGCAAAAGATAAAGGCAGTGAAAAACAAAAAGGTTTATAGCGATATTGATCCGAATATCTTGCTGCGTCCCGGGCCAAGAGCAATCGAAGGCCTGGAATCGGTTTATAAGAAATTATACCAACAATGAATAAAAAAGCGAAAATTTTTGCCTTGTTTTTAATTTTAGCTTTAGCTGTGATAGCGGCGGTTCTGCTTGGCTCGGTTAAGATACCTTTGCTGGAATTAACCTCCGATGTCAACCGTTCAATCCTGCTTTTGCGGGTCTTTCGCGTATTATTGGCGTTAGTTGCCGGAGCGGGGCTGGCGGTTTCCGGAATAGTCTTGCAGGCGATCCTGCGCAATTCTTTGGCCGAGCCGTATCTTTTAGGCACTTCCAGCGGAGCCGGTTTAGGCGCGGTAATCGGCATTACGATTGGTTTGGCCCGGGCTTATTTGCCGCTGGCAGCGTTTCTCGGAGCTACTTTAAGTATTATTTTAGTTTATAATCTCGCTCGGCAAAATAATAAGATCCTTGAGCAATCGCTGATTCTTTCCGGGGTAATTGTTTCCGTGGCGCTTTCGGCGATTATTGTTTTCTTGGTTTCTATTTCTCCGGATGAATCCCTGCACGGACTGACTTGGTGGTTATGGGGGAGCTTGCAGGTCTATGATTTTAAGCTGCTTTTAGTAGTTTCCATAGTGGTTATTTTAGGTATCGCGGCAATTTATATTTTTTCCCAGGATCTTAACGCGATCAGTTTAGGCGAAGAAGAGGCCACGCATTTAGGCATAGACGTAGAAGCGGTAAAGAAAATCCTGATTATGATCACCGCTTTGATCACGGCGAGCTTAGTTTGTATCTGCGGGATCATCGGTTTTGTCGGCTTAATGATCCCGCATATGATGCGTTTGTTGGTTGGTTCAAATCACCGGGCCTTGATCCCGGTTACTATTTTGGCTGCGGGAATTTTTATGGTGGCCTGCGACCTGCTTTCGCGGATCATTTATCCGCCTTTAGAAATCCCCATCGGGGTGATTACCGCTATTTTAGGCGCGCCGGTATTTATCCTGCTTTTAAAAAGGAATCAAAAGATAAAATGATTTTAGAGATCCGAAATCTTAGCGGCGGGTATTATCAAACAGAGATTATCAAAGGCATTTCGCTGGAAATCAAGGCCGGGGAATTTGTCGGGATCATCGGGCCGAATGGCTCAGGTAAGACCACGCTTTTGCGTTTATCCAGTAAAGTGCTGCCGTTTTATAAAGGAAATATCTTTTTTAACGGCCAGGATATTTCCCGGATGAGCTTAAAAGAATTCTCCCGTAAAACCGCTTTTGTCCCGCAGGATACCGCGTATAATTTTTCTTTCAGTGTTTGGGAAATCGTCCTCATGGGCAGGATCCCGCATCTAAAGCGCAGCCAAAGCGAAGGCAAAAAAGATTTTCAGATCGCCGAGAATGCGCTTGGCCTTACCGATACCCTGCATTTAAAGAAAAAAATGATCAATGAATTGAGTTCCGGCGAGCGGCAGCGGGTAATGATCGCCCGCGCTTTGGCGCAGGAGCCGGAATTATTATTTTTAGATGAACCGACATCGCATCTGGATATCGGCCATCAGATCCAGGTTCTGGATTTGTTAAAAAAACTTAACCGCCAGAACAACCTGACTATTATTATGGTCATGCATGATTTGAACCTCGCCGGACAATATTGCGGCCGTATCGCGCTTTTAGATAAGGGTATGATTTTTAAACAAGGCAGCCCGGCCGAGGTGCTTACTTATCAGAATATTGAAGAGGTTTATAAAACCGTGGTGGTAGTTAACGAGAATCCGATCACCAAAAAACCGAATGTGATCTTGGTTTCGCAGGAGAAATAAATGCCGACTAAACTGATGCTGATCCGGCACGGATCAACCGATTGGAACATTAAAAAAAGGTATTGCGGCTGGGCTGATTTGGGCTTAAGCCAAGCCGGCCGCCGGCAGGTAAAGAAGCTCTGCCTGCGTTTAAGTAAAGAAAAATTCCATAAGATTTATTCCAGCGACCGTAAGCGCGCCCAACAAACCGCGCGGATTGCTTTTGCCGGAGCGCAATTTGAGATCGTGCCGGATTTAAGGGAGATCCATTTCGGCGTTTTTGAAGGCCTGACCCATCGGCAGATCTTAAAGAAATACGCCAAGGTTTACCGCCAGTGGCTTAAAGACCCTTACAGCGTTACAATTCCCAAGGGAGAGGCGCTGGCAGATTTTAAAAAAAGAGTTACCGTGGCCTTAAAAAAGATTATCCGCGAAAATAAAAATAAAACTATTGCCGTGGTTTGCCACGGAGGCGCGATCAGCATTTATATTAACAGCATCTTAAAATCAAAAAAATTCTGGGAGCAGATCCCCAAGTCGGCCAGTATCAGCTTGGTGGAATGTGCGGATAACCGGGCCAAGGTAAAGCTATTTAATGATGTGAGGCATTTAAATGAATAAGATCACTTTTGTTTTAGGCGGGGCAAGGAGCGGTAAAAGCAGCTATGCTCTAGATTTAGCTAAAAAGCAAAAAGGCAAAATCGCTTTTTTGGCTACCTGCCAGGCATTGGATAAAGAAATGGAAAAACGTATCGCCTTGCATAAAAATTCCCGGCCCAGCCATTGGCAGTCGTTTGAAGAGCCGCGGGATATAGAGAAGGTATTAAGAAATTCCGGGAATAGCTTCGATTTGATTATTATTGATTGCCTGACGCTCTGGGTTTCTAATTTACTGTTAGCGAGAAATAGCCAAGCCCAGATTGAAGCTAAGATCGGCGCGGTATTGTCTGCGGCAAAAAAGGTAAAGGCGAAAATAATTTTTGTCGCTAATGAGGTTGGTTTAGGCATTGTGCCGGCGAATAAGCTTGGGCGCGATTTCCGCGATATCGCCGGAAAAGTAAATCAGATTACTGCGAAAAATTCCGATCGAGTATTTTTTATGGTCAGCGGAATACCCTGGAGGATCAAGTGAATAAAATTGAGCAAGTTATTACAGAGATTAAGCCGATTGACCAAAAGCTGATTGAACAAACGCAGGCCCGGCTGGATAATTTAACCAAGCCGCTGGGCAGCCTTGGCCGGCTGGAAGATTTGGCTAAGTTAATCGTTGGTATCAGCGGCAAAGCAAGCCCGGATTTTAAAAATAAAGTGATTTTTACCTTTGCGGCTGACCACGGAGTCACTGAAGAAGGCGTCAGCCCTTATCCTAAAGAAGTGACTGCGCAAATGGTTTATAATTTTTTAAACGGCGGGGCGGGGATCAATGTTCTGGCGCGGCATGCGCAAGCGCGGGTAGTGGTGGCTGACCTTGGCGTGGCCAGCGACTTAAAGCCATCTCCGGAATTAGTAGTTAATAAAATTGGTTATGGCACGAAAAATATGGCTAAAGGCCAAGCCATGAGCCGCCAGGAGGCGATAAGATCGCTTGAGGCGGGAATAGAAATTTTTGAAGCAGAGTTTAAGAAGGGTATCGATATTATCGGCACCGGAGAAATGGGTATTGGTAATACTACTGCGGCAACCTGTATTACCGCGGTTTTTACTAAAAAACCGATTGAAGATATTGCCGGCCGGGGCGCCGGCTTAGATGATCAGGGATTAAAAAATAAAATCAAAATTATTCAGCAAGCGCTCAAGATTAATCAGCCGGATGCGGCTGATCCGATTGATGTTTTATCTAAGGTTGGCGGTTTTGAGATCGGCGGTTTAGCCGGAGTGATTCTGGCTGCTGCTTACCGTAAGGTGCCGGTAGTGATCGATGGTTTTATTTCCGGGGCAGCGGCGTTGATCGCTTATAAATTGGAGCCGAAAACTAAGGATTATATGATTGCCAGCCATTGTTCGGTTGAACGCGGGCACCGGCATATTCTGAATCATATTGGTCTGGAGCCGCTTTTTGATTTTAATTTGCGTTTAGGCGAAGGTACCGGCGCGGCATTGGGAATTAATATAGCGGAGGCAGCCGTAAAAATTCTTACGCAAATGGCGACTTTTGCCAGCGCCGGCGTTTCCCAGAAAGATAAATGATCGATAGATTAATTTTAGCCCTGCAATTTTTAAGCATCATTCCGCTGAAGGCGCGTTCAGCTAAACCAAAGGAAATGGCCGGTTCCTTGGTTTGGTTTCCTTTTGTCGGTTTGCTCTTAGGCCTGATTTTGGCCGGGGCACAGTCTATATTCTACTGGCTGGGGGTTAATCCGCTTACGGCGGATATTTGTCTTGTTGTTTTATTAGCCGGATTAACCGGAGGAATGCATTTAGACGGATTAGCCGATACTTTTGATTCGCTTTTCCGGCCGGCCGGCAAGGAAGAAATCTTACGTATAATGCGTGACCCGCATATTGGCGCGATGGGGGTAGTAAGTATTGCCTGCGCATTATTATTAAAGATAGCGCTCCTGGCTAATCTTGGCAGCCAGCTAAAGCCTTTGGCTTTGATCTTGATGTGTGTTTTTAGCCGCTGGTCAATGGTTTTGGCGATGTTTAAATTTAATTACGCCAGGAAAGAAGGCAAGGCCGCGGCTTTTATGGAAAATATTAACTATCGGATATTTCTTTACGCCACGATATTTACTTTATTTTTAGGGATATTGATCTGGTCTGTCGGCGGGCTGCTGCTTTTCGGAGCGATTGCCGTGTTTACTCTTTTATTCTGCAGTTTTGTGCAAAAAAAGATCTCCGGAATTACCGGCGATACCTTGGGAGCGCTTTTGGAAATTAACGAAATATTGGCGCTGGCTGCTGTATTTTTTCTGGCTAAATTATAAGGAGCAGGATTGGCTAAATCATTGATGATCCAGGGCACTGGTTCAGGCGTTGGCAAAAGCGTGCTTACCGCCGCGTTTTGCCGGATTTTTCTGCAAGACGGGTTTAATGTCTGCCCGTTTAAGGCGCAGAATATGTCGCTTAATTCTTTTGTTACTAAAGAAGGTGGCGAAATGGGCCGGGCACAAGTGGTCCAGGCGCAGGCCAGTAAGCTTGAGCCGCGGGTTGAGATGAATCCGGTTTTGATCAAACCATCCAGTGATGTAATGGCGCAGGTAATTGTCAGCGGCAAGCCAATCGGCAATCTTAACGCCCTCAAGTACACTAATTACAAACAGAAGCTGCGTAAAACCGTACGGGAGTCGTTTCAGAAATTAGCCAAGGAATTTGAAGTTATTGTTTTGGAAGGCGCGGGCAGTCCGGCAGAAGTTAATTTACGTAAAAATGACCTGGTAAATATGTCCATGGCTTTTTTTGCTAAAGCCCCGGTTATTTTAGTCGCGGATATTGATAAGGGCGGCGCTTTGGCTTGGGTCTGCGGGACTTTGGACCTTTTAACCAAAAAAGAACGTCAAATGGTTAAAGGGATAATCATCAATAAATTCCGCGGGGACATTGCTTTATTAAAGCCCGGGCTAAAGTTTTTAGAAAAAAGGACCGGAGTTAAGGTTTTGGGGGTGGTGCCGTTTTTCCGGGGGATTAAAATTCCCGAAGAAGACGGGGTTTATTGCGATGATCTGAAAAATAAGCAGCTGGCTAAGAAAAAAATCAATGTCAGCGTAATTTACCTGCCGCATATTTCTAATTTTACGGATTTTGATTGTTTGGAAAAAGAGCCGGATGTTGATTTGCGTTACTTGCGCTTGCCGGAAGAACTGGTTAATCCGGATATTATCATCCTGCCGGGGACAAAAAATACTATTTCCGATCTTAATTGGTTAAGGCGTTCCGGTTTTGCGCAGGCTATACTTTCGTCTCTTGATTTGCGGCCATCAGCTATTTTAACCGGCATCTGCGGCGGCTATCAAATGCTGGGGAAAAAGATCTTTGACCGCGGGCAGGCAGAATCAAGCCAGAAAGAAATTGACGGGTTAGGATTGCTGGATATCCAGACTTATTTAAAAAAAGATAAGATCTTAGCACAGGTTAAAGCGAAAGAGCGGACAAGCGGAAAATCCGTATCCGGATACGAAATACATCATGGGCAGACTAAGTCTGCTTTAGGGCCGTGGTTTGAAGTTTCGCAAGGCAAAAAAAGCTATTTTGACGGGGCGATTAGTTCAGACCGCCGTATTTTCGGCACCTATATTCACGGTATCTTTGACAATGATGAATTCCGGAATAATTTTTTAAATCGCGCCAGAAAAAATAAAGGCGCACCTGAATTGGCTGTCCGTAAGGGTTTGAATCTTGAGCAGGAATACGATAAGTTGGCAACCGTGGTAAGGAATAATCTGGATATGCGGTCAATTTATCGGATATTAGGAGTAAAACGATGAGGGCCGGTTGTTTATGGAGCGCAGGCAAAGATAGCTGCCTGGCCTGTTATAAGGCCAAAGCCGAGGGCCACCAAATTATACGGCTTTTTAATTTTATTAATGCGCAAGGATCGCTCGGCCACGGCCTGGCGCCGGAACTGATCAGGGATCAGGCCGGCCTTACCGGGATCGCGCTGGTGCAAAAAAATATGCCGGCTCCGGGCGAAGATTACGAAGGGGCTTTTAAGGGATTAATTTTAGATTATAAAATTAAAGAAAATTTGGAGGCAATAGTTTTCGGCGATATCTATTTAATCGAGCACCGCGATTGGATAGTGAAAGTTTGTAAACAAATCGGGATTCTGCCGATTTTTCCTTTATGGGGGATAGATACTCAAAAAATCATTGATGATTTTGTTGGCTTGGGTTTTCAAGCGATGATTACTTGTGTCAAGCCGCAATTGTTAACCGACAAGTGGCTGGCCAGGCACATAGATAAAAATTTTATCCGCGACTTATCTGACTATAATCCGCAGATAGACGTTTGCGGAGAAAAAGGGGAGTTTCATACGTTAGTTACCGGTGGCCCGCTTTTCAGCGGCCGAATAGCGCCGGTAGAAACTGCTATTAAAAATGAAGGGAATTACAGGATACTGGAAATTAAAAAATACAAAGTAGTTTAGCAATATTTTAGTTAATACGGATAAGCGAGGGAAATCCCGGTGAGATCCCGGGTGCTGCGCCGCAACGGTAATCTAAAGAGCCCGGTCCATCGTTTGTCACGGTAACTACCTTCGGTCGAGGGGAAAGGAAAAGGGAAATGAAAAGAAACACGGTTTTGGCGGTTACGGTTTTTGCGGGGCTAGTTTTGGCTAACCAGTCGTTTGCTGATGATGTGGATTTGGAGAGGATCGTGGTTACTCCTTCGCGCACACAAGAGGCTTATGGCGACAGCTGCCGCAAAGTTGAAGTGGTCAGCTCCAAGCAGCTAGAGGCAGCCGGAGTAACTGATGCATCCGAGGCATTAACCAAGCTTACCTCGGTGAATATTTCTAATTACGGCGGCATTGGCGCCAATAAAAATGTTAAAATGCGCGGCTCAACCGCTTCCCAAGTTTTAATTATGGTTGACGGCAGGCCGATCAACAGCCCGCGTGACGGGGTGGCGGATTTAAGCAGTATCCCTTTGGATAATATTGACCATATTGAAGTGATGCGCGGCCCGGCTTCCAGTTTGTATGGTTCCAGCGCCATGGGCGGCACGGTCAATATTATTACCAAAAAAATTCCCCTGAAAAATAAAACCGAATTTACTACCGGCTTCGGGACTTTTCGTACTTATGTTGAGAAAATATCTAACGGCGGACGAGTGGGTAAATTTGGTTATCTGGCTACCGGCCAATACCAGAGTTCGGTCGGCGCGCGCGGTAATTCACAATTTGATTCCAAGGATTTTAATACTAAATTTGAATACGCATTTAGCGATACCAATAAATTAAGCGTTGATTCCGGATTTTTAAAGAGTTGGCAAGGCACCCCCGGGCCGGCTTCCAGCCCTGATCCCAACGATAAGCAGGGGACCTTGAAGAATTCTCTGGTTTTGAATTGGAATTTTAAGCCGGACCGCACCAGCGAAATTATTTTAAAGGCGTACAATGATTATGACCGCCTGGAATTTTTGGAAGATCCCGCCAAAAACGTGCATACTACTAAAGTTACCGGTTATGACCTGCAGGCCAGCAAAAATCTTTTGGATAATTTCCGTGTTTTGGCCGGTTATAATTTTGTCCATAATCTTAACGATAGCACTACCTCGGCAAAACATAAATATTCAGTGCAGGCCTGGTTTGTTTCCGGCCAATTGGAACTTTGGGATAAGTTGAAATTTGATCTGAGTTCGCGTTTTGATAATTATTCTAATTTTGGTTCGCAGGCTAATCCGAGCTTTAGCGCGCTTTATAGTTTTAATCAAAATAATAAAGCGCATATTTTATACAGCCATTCTTTCCGCGCCCCGACTTTTAACGATCTCTATTGGCCTGACGAGGGATGGGCAAAAGGGAACTCCGCTTTGGGCCCGGAAAAAGGCAGGACCTATGAAATCGGATACGAGTCGAAGGTGTGCCAGTATTGGGCGGCTAGCTTTAACTATTATCACAACAACTACAGGCAGTTGATTAATTGGGCGGAGACCTCCGGCGGGGTCTGGCAGCCGACGAATGTCAACAAGGCGATTATCAACGGCTTGGAATTTGAAAATAAAATTTATTTACCCTTAAATCTGGAGCTTGATTTAAATTATACCTATATGCTGGCGCGCGATAAGGACACGCATAAATACCTGATCTATCAGCCGAAGAATAAACTGGATATCGCGCTTAAATTTAAAGATAAAAAAGGCCTGTCTCTGGCTTTTACCAGCCAGTTTAACGATAAGGTGTTTCACGACGCAGCCAATACGATTTCAGTGAAGAAGTTTTTTATTTTTGGCATGACTCTTTCTAAAAAAGTCAATCAAGCGTTGACCTTTTACGCTTCGATCGATAATATGTCGAACCGCTCTTATCAGGTAATCCGCGATTATCCGATGCCGGGATTTTCTATTAACGGCGGGTTGAAGATGGAGATCTAGGGTATTGACGAAAAGCGCAGCAGTGGTATGATAATTTTATGAAAAATATTTTGATTCAGCGGCCGTTTGCTTCGGCGTTGGTAATTTCTTTTTTCGCGCACGGCGTAATTTTAGCCAGCCATCCGGATTTCCATTTCCTGCCGCAGAAAAATCCCGAAGAACTGGAAATAAAATATGTCCAGGAAACTAAGAAAAAAGACCGCGCGGATCAGTATAAACAGGAAAAGAAATTAAAAGTTGAGCCGCTATTGAATTTGCAAGCCAAGATTTCCGCCAAAGTTGCTCCGCCTCCGCCTTTTGTGGACAAACAGGAAGTTTATTCTGCTCAAGTCAAAAAAATCGCCTTGGGCGGAGTCGGCTTGGCTAAGCCGGTTTTGTCGCGTCCGGATATAATTTCGGTTAAGAAAAAAATTACCCTGCCGCCTCTGCCGCTGGGGACGGAGAAGTCGAACAACCCTTCTTACATCAGCTATTATCAAATTGTCCGCGAAAAAATCAAGCGCTGCGCTTATCAGAATTATACCCGCACGGAAATGGGGGAGGTTTACCTTACCTTTGTGATTACTAATCAAGGCTATGTCAGTCAAGAGCGCATGGTGCCGGAGAAAAGCGTGCCCAGCCGCTACCTTCAGGAAACTGCTTTAAGAAGCGTCAGGGATGCCTCGCCGTTTCCCGCTTTTCCTAAAGAACTGGACTATCCGCAGCTCACCTTTAACGTCGTTGTCTCCTTCGAAGTCGAATAATCCGCAAAGTTTTCGTTAGATTTCCTTTCTGCCTGCGTCTATTAAGGTAGAAAGGAGGATTAATAATGGTTAATTTTAGCTTTTGCACGCTCGCGAAAATTTTTGCCGCGCGCTACGGTTTATTCCTCGCTTTCGGCAGACATAGAAGCGTCGTCTGCCTTCGCTCGTCATAAACCCTTGCGCGCTTTTGCCAAAAATTTTCTGATTGCTCGCTTAGCAAAAGCTAAAATTATTTAACAATTAAGCTAAAAGCTATCTAGCGGCTGGCTTGCGCTGTAGTTTCGAGGGACGTAAAGGCGAGGAGCGGGCATGGTTCGCGCATCCGGCTCCTTAGACAAAAGCTTTTATTACACGGCCCGGATGCGCGAGAGCGACGAAGCCGACCCGAGCGCAGGCCCCTTGATTTAAACTGTTGCGGGCGGCATCGAAGATGCCGCGCGGCTCGCAGGGCCGCGCCAAGCGGTCCCGAGAAACACAGCGCGAGCCAGCCGCAAGAGATGAAGCACTATAGCTATATAGGTAAAATAAGGGTTTGACAGCGAGGAAGGGGTAGGATATAATTAAGTTCTAATTTTGTCAATTGCGGACTACCCTCCGAGCCTTAAGCGCTTCGAAAATTTAAAGAACAAATTTTCTCGCAGGGCCTCGGAGTTTCGCTAAACAAAAGATTTTTGTGCTTAAATGGGAGGTTAAAATGGCAGTAGATAAAGCAGACAAGAAGAAGGAAGAGGTAAAAGTCTCCAGCGATCGCCAGAAAGCCCTGGAATTGGCGCTTTCGCAGATCGAGAAACAGTTCGGCAAGGGCTCAATTATGAAGCTCGGCCAGGATGTTAAAGCGGATGTGGAAGCGATTCCTACCGGAGCCTTGACTCTGGATATGGCCTTAGGCATCGGCGGCTTGCCGCGCGGCAGGATTGTGGAGATTTTCGGGCCGGAAGCTTCAGGAAAGACAACCCTTACTTTAAGCGTGATCAGAGAAATCCAGAGAAAAGGCGGAGTAGCCGCGTTTATTGACGCCGAGCACGCCTTTGATTCTACTTATGCCAAGATTATCGGGGTTAACTTGGATGATATGTTAATTTCCCAGCCGGATACCGGCGAGCAGGCCTTAGAGATCGCCGAAACACTGGTGCGCTCTAATGCGGTTGACCTGATCGTCATCGATTCCGTGGCGGCTTTAACTCCGCGCGCGGAGATTGAAGGCGATATGGGCGATTCGCACATGGGTTTACAGGCGCGTTTGATGTCGCAGGCCTTGCGTAAATTGACTGCCGCGATCTCTAAATCTCGTTCCTGCGTAATTTTCATTAATCAGCTGCGCGAGAAGATCGGCGTAATGTTTGGTTCCCCGGAGACTACTCCCGGCGGAAGGGCGTTGAAATTTTATTCCTCCGTGCGTTTGGATATCCGTAAGATCGCTACTTTAAAAAACGGCGAGCAGGTAATCGGTAACCGCGTGCGTGCGCGCGTCGTGAAAAATAAAATTGCCCCTCCGTTTCGCGAGGCGGAATTTGAAATTCTGCATAACGAAGGGATTTCCAAGACCATCAGTGTGATGGATGCCGCGATCAACCTGAATATTGTTGAAAAGTCCGGCGCTTGGTTTTCTTTTAAGGGCGAAAAGGTCGGCCAAGGCAGGGATTCCGTGATCAAGATGCTCAAGGAAAAACCCAAGCTGCAGGATGAGATGGAAAAAGAAATCCGCTCCAAAATTATTTTGGGTTAATTAAAGGAAACCAGATATGGCGGTAAATCAGTTTGCTAAAGCCAAAAATTATTCTTTTCTGCTTTTAAAAATGCGTATGCGCAGCGAAAGCGAAATCGCCGAGCGGCTGAAAATGAAGGAATTCGGCCCGGAGGTGATTGACAAGACGCTGGAGTATTTGAGGGAAAAGAATTTAATTAATGATAATGAATTTGCCAAATCATGGATCGAAGAGCGCAAAAGAAAGTCGCTCGGCCTGCGTAAGATCGCCAATGAACTGCGCGCCAAGGGTATCAAAAATCAGGTGATTGAGAAGCAGATCGGTTCAGCCAAGCCCGAATACAATGAATCGGAAATGATCCGCAAGATCGCCGAGAAAAAATTGGATAAACTAAAAGACATCGATCCGCAGGTTGCCAGTTCCCGCGTTTACGCTTATCTTTTGCGCCGCGGCTTTCCCGCGCAGGCCGTGGAAGATACCATTGAAGGATTAATGCACTAATGCAGGCGGATATTTTACGAAAACAATTCCTCGATTTCTTTAAAGCCAGAAAACACAAGGTAGTAGAAAGCGCTTCTTTAGTGCCGGCCGATGACCCGACGGTTTTATTTACTCCTGCCGGGATGAACCAGTTTAAAGAGCAATTCCTTGGGTCTATCACTGATTTCCGGCGCGCCGCATCCAGCCAGCGCTGTTTGCGCACGGATGATTTGGATAAGGTCGGGCATACCAGCGGACACCATACGCTTTTTGAAATGCTGGGGAATTTTTCCTTCGGCGATTATTTTAAAAAAGAGGCGATCGAATACGCCTGGGAATTTTTAACCAAGGTTTTAAAAATAAGCCAGGATAAGCTTTGGGTTTCGGTTTATCAAGACGATGATGAGGCCTATAAGATTTGGAAAGATGTTATCGGCCTACCGGAGAAAAAAATTGTCAAGTTAGGGGATAAGGATAATTTTTGGCCTTCGGAAGCTAAAACAAAAGGCCCTAACGGCCCTTGCGGCCCCTGTTCGGAAATATTTTATGATTTTGGCGGCGGCTGCGGTGAACCGATTTGCGATCCGTCTTGCTCCTGCGGTAGGTTTGTTGAGATCTGGAATTTGGTTTTTACGCAGTTTAACCGCAAAGAGGGTGGGATATTAGAGCCTTTGCCGCAGAAGAATATCGATACCGGCATGGGGTTGGAGCGCTTGGTAGCGGTAATGGAGGGTGCAAAAAATAATTTTGAAACCGACCTCTTTCAGCCGTTGATCAAGGAAATTAAATCCGGGGCACAGGGCACAGGGCACAGGGCACAGGATGTCTATGCTGTGGCAGACCATATCCGCGCGATAACTTTTTCCATCTATGACGGAATTCTGCCTTCTAATGAAGGCCGCGGGTATGTGGTGCGTAAGGTAATTCGCAAATCCGTAATGCATTTAAGGCAGATGGGGATTACTAAGCCATTTTTGTATAAGTTGGTGGCAGTAGTGGCGGAGATTATGAAGGTTCCTTATCCTGATCTTGTTAGTCGGCGGGAAGATATCAGTCAGATCGTCTTAGCCGAAGAAAATAACTATACTAGTATTTTGAAAGCAAGCGATAAGTTGATGCGGGAAATGTTTGAGACTCCATATAATCTTGGCGATCCAAATAATGTTGCAAATCTAATTTTTCGTCTTACTGATGAAAAAGGATTACCAGTAGAAATAATTGTTGAGTGGCTTGACAAGCATGGCCGGATACCGGTTGGTACTTTGGATTTATACAATAAAAAACTTGAAGAACAAAGAGTGCGCTCTCGATTACAAAGTTCTATGAAAGGCGATGTTTTTGCCAAGGCCGATTTAAAACTCGACCTTAAGCCGACGAGTTTCTTGGGCTACAAGAATATTTCTACTAAAGCCAAGGTTTTAGAGATCCTTGGGGCTTCTGGTAAAGTAAAAAAAGCTGTTCCCAGCCAAGAAGTAAAAATTATTTTAGACAAAACGGCTTTTTATCCTAACGGCGGCGGCCAGGTTGGCGACAGCGGAATTTTAGTTAAGGGTAAAAACATTTTTGAGGTCAGCGATACGCAGAAGATCGGCAAAATTATCCTGCATATCGGAAAAGTTAAGCAGGGAAGTTTTAAGAAAACCGATTTAGTTTTAGCGCAGGTAGATGCTGCCCAGCGCATGGATACAGCCCGTAATCATACCGCGACCCATCTTTTGCAGGCGGCTTTAAGAAAAGTTTTGGGAACTCATGTGCAGCAGCAGGGCTCGTTAGTGGAAGCCGGGCGCTTGCGTTTTGATTTCACGCATTTTAAGGGTTTGACCAGCGAAGAAATTTCCCGGGTGGAAGAGCTGGTGAACGATTATATTTTAGCCGACTATCCCTTGAGCGGAAAAGAAATGCTTTTGGCGCAGGCCAAGAAAACCGGCGCCTTGGCGTTATTTAGCGAAAAATACGAAGGTAAGGTAAGAGTGATCGCCATCGGCGAAGTATCGAAGGAATTCTGCGGCGGCACGCACCTGAAATCAACCGGAGTGATCGGTTTATTTAAAATCGCCCATGAGGGTTCGGTGGCCAGCGGCGTGCGCCGGATCGAGGCTTTGACCGGCAAGCAAGCTTATAATTTTACCAAAGAAAAAGAAGCGCAATATGAGAAAAAACTGGAAGCGGAAAATTTACGCCGCAAAGAAATCGAGAAAAAGCTCGGCCAGCAAAAAGTCAATTTAGGCAAAGACAAAGTTGGTGAAGCCTTGGCTAAAATAGAGAAGATCAACGAGATCAATTTAATCGCTGATCAATGGGAAGATGAATCTGATATCGGCGCAATGCGCGGCGCGATTGACGCGATTAAGCAAAAACAGGAAAAGTGCATTATTGCTTTTAGCGCGGTAAATAACGGCCGGGTAACTTTGGTTATGGGGTCAACTAGCGATTTGTTAGCTCGGGGCGTGGATGTTTCAAGTTTGATTAAAGAACCGGCAGCTTTATTGGGTGGCTCCGGAGGCGGCAGAAAAGATTTTGCTCAAGCCGGAGGCAACCAGCCGGAGAACCTGGCGCAGGCCTTTGCCAAAATCAAAGAAAGCGTGGCGAATTTAAAATGAAGATAATTCGTTTTAACAGTAAAAAGCTGGAAAAGATTTATAATTGCCGTTTTAATACGCCTAAGCGCGTGCAGGAAAAAGTGCGCCAGATCATTGACGATGTGCGACAGTTCGGCGATGACGCGGTGCTGAAATACACCCGTAAATTTGATAAGGTTAAATTAAACCCGCGACAGCTTAAGGTGGCGGCAATTGAAATCAGCGGGGCGTATCAGTCGATCAGCCCGGATTTTGTTTCCACGCTTAAAATAGTAATTGAGAATGTTAATCGTTTTTACCGCAAGAACCTGAAGAAATCCTGGCGCACCAAAGGCGAAGATGGTTTGGTGCTGGGCGAGAATTATCATCCTTTGGAAAGAGTGGGGATTTATATCCCGGCCGGGACCGCGCCGTTGGTTTCTACGGTTTATATGACGGTTTTGCCGGCGAGGATTGCCGGCGTAAAAAAGATCGCTTTGATCAGCCCGCCGAATGTCAGCGGCCAGATCAATCCACATATTCTGGTGGTGGCTAATTTATTAAAGGTCGATGAAATTTACCGCTGCGGCGGCGCGCAGGGCATTGCCGCTCTGGCCTACGGCACCAAGACTATTCCCAGAGTAGATAAAATCGTCGGGCCGGGTAATATTTATGTTTCTGAGGCCAAGCGCCAGGTTTTTGGCGCGGTGGATATCGATATGCTGGCCGGGCCCACGGAATTAGTGGTGATCGCCAACCGTTTTAGCGAGCCGAAATTTATTATCGCCGATTTAAAGGCGCAGGCCGAGCACTCCGGAGGATTAGCGGTTTTAGTGACTAATTCCAAGGGTTTAGCCAAAGAAGTCAGCGCGGAATTGGCGAGTATTAACGGCTATGTAGTTTTAACCAAAAATCTTTTACAGGCCTGTGAAGTGGCTAATAAAATTGCGCCGGAACATTTAGAAATTCTAGTACAGAATCCGCAGCGCTTGGTCAAATGTATTAGGAATGCCGGAGCGATATTTTTAGGGCCTTATTCGCCGGCTGCGGTCGGGGATTATGTTGCCGGGCCGAGCCATGTTTTGCCGACCAGCGGCACTGCCAGATTTTTCTCCGGGCTTTCCACTTTTGATTTTATTAAAAGTAATCATATCATCAGCTATTCTAAAAAGGCGCTGGAAAAAGCTCGGCAGCCTTTGGAAAAGATTGCCGGAATCGAGGGCCTGGTTAAACACATGGATTCGGTAAAAGCGAGGTTTATCTAATGAGAAAAGCCACGGTAGTCAGGAAAACCAAAGAAACAGAAATCACGGTTAAGTTGAATGTTGACGGCAAGGCTAAGAGTAAGATCAATACCGGTATCGGGCTTTTGGATCACATGCTGGAACTTTTTGCTTTTCACGGTTTGTTTGATTTGGAGATTTCCGCTAAGGGCGATTTGAAGGTGGATATTCATCACACTAATGAAGACATCGGAATCGTCCTCGGCCAGGCCTTTAAAAAGGCGCTCGGTAATAAAGAAGGTATCCGGCGTTTTGGTTCTGCTACTGTGCCTATGGAAGAAGTAGTCGCCAGCGTTGCTATAGATATTAACGGGAGAGGTTTTTTTAAGTTAAATAAAGACAGCGGGCTTACAAAACCCAGCGATGGTTATGACTTGAAAGATGTTGAGCATTTGTTTGATGCTTTTGCCAATAATTTGGGGGCTAATTTAGTGATTGGGATCAAACCGGCTGTAGCTGATCTGCACACTACCTTGGAGCCGGTATTTAAGGCCCTGGGCGTGGCTTTGGATCAGGCAACTATTATTGACCCGCGCCGCAAAGGCGTTCCTTCAACCAAAGGGATAATTGATTAGATGATTATAATCGTTGATTATGGCATGGGTAATATCCACAGTGTGCAAAAAGCGCTCGAGGCGTTAGGGGCAAAAACAATTGTCTCTAACAAGCCGGCGGATATTGCCGCGGCGGATAAAATTGTCCTACCGGGAGTCGGCGCGTTTGACGACGCCATACTGGAATTGGAAAAGCAGGGCTTGATCGATCCGCTCAAGGACTATATCCGTCAGGATAAGCCGTTTTTGGGGATTTGTTTAGGCATGCAGATTCTTTTTGAGGCCAGCGAAGAAGCCGCCTTGAAAAAAGGCCTAGGTATTTTTAAAGGCAAAGTAAAAAAATTCATTCCCGGTCCTAAATTAAAAGTGCCGCATATGGGGTGGAATCAGTTAAAGGCGCGATCCTCGCCTTTGTTAAAAGGCGTAGGAGACGGAGAGTTTGTTTATTTCTGTCATTCCTATTACCCGGATCCGGCGGAAAAAGATATTGTTATCGCGACTACCGATTACGGCTGTGATTTTGCTTCAATCGTCGGCCGGGGAAATATTTTCGGCGTGCAGTTTCATCCGGAAAAGAGCCAGGAAACCGGTTTAAAAATACTGAAAAATTTTATTGCTTTATAATGTTGATCATTCCCGCAATTGACATAAAAGAAGGCGCGGTAGTAAGGCTGTTCCAGGGCAAATTCAGCGACCAGAAGGTTTATTCCAAGGACCCGGCAAAAACCGCCAAGCATTGGGTCGCTCAGGGCGCGCAATTTTTGCACATTGTTGATTTAGACGGCGCCTCCAGCGGCACTCCGGTTAATATCGGGATAGCCAAGGAGATCGCCAAGAATGTCTCTATCCCGGTTGAATTCGGCGGGGGAGTAAGAAATACCGAAACCATCAGGGATTTATTGGATAGCGGGGTCAGCCGCGTGGTTTTAGGCACCCGGGCGGCTTGTGATAGTAATTTCCTGAAAAATTCATTCGCCGAATTTAAAAATAAGGTTATTGTCAGTATTGATGCTAAAGACGGCAAAGTTTCTACTCAGGGCTGGCAAGAAGATAGCAACGCCTTAGATGCCTTGGATTTCGCACTTGCCTTAAAAGAAATCGGCTTTCAGGAATTCATCTATACGGATATTTCCAAAGACGGGACTTTGCAGGGGCCGAGTATTAAACAGGTCAAGGCGTTGGCTAAGCAAACCGGTTTAAAAATTATTGCTTCCGGAGGGGTCTCCAGTCTGGATGATATCCGTAAGCTTAAGACGTTAGAGAAAGAAGGTGTCAGCGGAGTGATCATTGGTAAGGCGCTTTACGAGGGCAAATTTACTTTAAAAGAGGCAGTAAAACTGTCTTAAACAAGGGGAGGGAAATATGTTTAAACGGGTTATGGTTTTGTTGGTGGGGGTGGTTTTCGCGTTTTCTTTAACCGGCTGCGCTACATCGCAAAAGAAAAGCGCCGAATTGGAAATTCAGGGTTTAAAAAATCAGGTTTCTGCTTTGGAATCGCAGGTACAGACCAAAGATCAGGAAATCAGCAGCTTAAAAGATTCTTTATCTAAGTCGCAGGAAGAAAAAGATTCGCAGAATTTCGCCGGTAGAAAGACGGTTTTGTTAAAAGTGAAGTCGCGTCCGAATAATAAACAGATCCAGATCGCCTTAAGCAATGCCGGTTATTATTCCGGAGTGATCGACGGCAAGATCGGTAAGCAGACCCGTTCTTCGATCCGCGCGTTCCAGAAGGATAACGGCCTGCCGGTTGACGGCCAGGTTGGCAAGAAGACATGGGAAGCGTTAAGGAAGCACCTTGTGCAGAAGGTAAAATAAAGTTTTTATGCTCACCAAAAGGATAATTCCCTGCTTAGATATTAAGGAAGGCAGGGTGGTAAAAGGCGTTAAGTTTTTAGGCCTGCGCGATGCCGGTGATCCGGTGGAAGTTGCCCAGGCCTATGATCGCCAAAAAGCGGATGAGTTGGTATTTTTAGATATTACCGCTAGCTTTGAGAATAGAAAAACTTTGATTGCGCTGGTCGCCAAGATCGCCGCCAATATCTATATGCCTTTTACGGTCGGCGGCGGGATCAGGGATATCGGCGATATCCGGGATTTGCTGAATGCCGGAGCGGATAAAGTTTCGATTAATACCGCGGGGATAAAATTTCCCGGATTGATCAGCGACGCGGCGCGTAAATTCGGCAGTCAGTGTATTGTGGTAGCGATCGATGCCAAGCGCCAGACGGATAAATGGGAAGTTTTTATCAACGGCGGAAGGACAGCCACCGGACAGGATGCCGTAGAATGGGCTAAGGAAGTGGCGCGTTTGGGTGCGGGCGAAATCCTGCTGACCAGTATGGATTACGACGGCACGAAAGACGGCTATGATCTGGCTCTGACTAAAAGCATCTCGGAGAGCGTGAGTATTCCGGTGATCGCTTCCGGCGGCGCCGGTAAATTGGAAGATTTTTATAATTGCTTCAGCCAAACTAAGGCAGACGCCTGTCTGGCAGCGTCAATTTTTCACTATCAGGAATTTACCGTCGGCCAGGTAAAGGAATATTTAAAAGAAAGGGAAGTAGCGGTACGCATATGAAATTTAAAATCAAGGATTTGAAATTTGACAAAAACGGGTTGATCCCGGTAATTATCCAGGATTATAAGACTAAAGACGTGTTGATGGTGGCTTATATGAACGCCGAGTCCTTGCGCCGGACGCTGAAAAAAGGCTTAACCTGTTTTTGGTCGCGTTCGCGCAAAGAATATTGGGTTAAGGGCTTGACCAGCGGGCACTTTCAGTACGTTAAATCAGTCGCTTACGACTGCGACATGGATGCGTTGTTGATCAAGGTAAGGCAAGTCGGAGCTGCCTGCCACACCGGCAACCGCTCCTGTTTTTACCGAAAAATTAAATAAATGCTTTATCCTTCTTTAAAAGAGTTTCTCAAGTTAGCCAAATCCGCCAATCTGATCCCGGTTTATAAAGAGATCAACGCGGATCTGGATACGCCGGTTTCCGCTTTCTTGAAGATTGCCCAAAGCGATTATTCTTTTCTGCTGGAATCGGTAGAAGGCCAGGAGAAGATCGCGCGTTTTTCTTTTTTAGGAGCGAATCCGTCTTTGATCTTTAAAAGCAAGGGCAGGCATGTGGAAATTATTCAGCCCAAGAAAAAATCACGCGTTAAATTTACCGCGCAGACCAATCCGCTGGATGAGATTAAAAAAATCATGTCCGGGTTTAAGCCGGCGCGCGTTACCGGCCTGCCGCTTTTTTACGGCGGTTTAGTCGGCTATATGGGTTATGATACGGTGCGTTTTTTTGAAGAGATTCCCGATAAAAATCCCGATGAGCTGAAGGTGCCGGATATGCTTTTTATGCTCACGGATACGATTCTGGTTTTTGACCGGGTTAACCATACGATTAAAATTGTTTCCAATGTTATTTTACCGGCCAGGGCCAGCCAAAAACAAAAGATCAAGGCCTATCGGCAGGCGCTGAAAGATATCGAAACCATTGAAAAAGATTTTAACCGCACAATAACCGAAAGCAATTTAAAACCGAATACGGCCAAACCGGTAAAGGTCGATTCCAATTGCAAAAAATTAGAATTTCAGGCAATGGTCAAAAAGGCCAAGGCCTATATTAAAGCCGGCGATATCATTCAGGTAGTTTTGTCGCAGCGTTTTCGGGCTAAAATTAATAAGAGCCCGTTTGATATTTACCGGCAGCTGCGCAGTATTAATCCTTCGCCGTATATGTTTTTTCTTAAATTAAAGGATTTTTTCTTAGTCGGATCTTCTCCGGAAATTTTAGTGCGCTGCGAAAACGGGCTGGTGACTACGCGGCCGATCGCCGGAACGCGTAAGCGCGGGGCAAGCCAAACCCAGGACCTGCGCCTGGAGCAGGAACTCTTAAATGACGAGAAAGAAAAAGCCGAGCATATCATGCTGGTTGATTTGGGCCGCAATGACCTGGGCCGGGTCTGCAAGACATCCAGTATTCAGGTAAGCGAGTTCATGTCGGTAGAAAGATATTCTCATGTTATGCATCTGGTCACCGAAGTGCAGGGGAAAATCAGGCAGGATAAAGATATCTTTGATGTGCTTTCCGCCAGTTTTCCCGCCGGCACGGTTTCCGGCTCACCCAAGATCCGCGCCATGGAGATTATCGATGAGCTGGAAAATACCCGCCGCGGCACCTATGCCGGCTGCGTGGGGTATTTTAGTTTTTCCGGAAATATGGACACATGTATTACGATCAGGACGATCCTGATTAAGGATAACTTTGCTTATGTTCAGGCGGGCGCCGGGTTAGTCGCCGACTCCCAGCCGCAGAAAGAATATTTTGAAACAGTGAATAAGGCAAAGGCGTTAATGGAAGCAATAACCAAATAAAACAGGAGGTAACAAATGGCAGTACGCATCAGGTTAAGAAGGATCGGGAAAAATCCCAAGAA
>JAKAMF010000011.1 GCA_021813045.1 bacterium
CGATCTTTGGGGATTTATTGTTGGATCACTTGGATAATTTTTTCCAGTTTATTTTTTAACCCCGCGTTTTTACTAACCTCCTCTTTAATTTTGTTATAAGAGTGCAAAACCGTAGTATGGTCTTTACCTCCAAAGTAATGGCCGATTTCCGGCAAAGATAACTCGGTTAATTCTCTACTTAAGTACATTGCTACCTGACGCGGCACAACTACAGTTTTGTTTCGGCGTTTGGTTCTTAGCTCTGGTAAGGATAGGCCAAATTCTTCTGCCACACAGCGCTGGATAAAATCAACCGTGATTAATTTTTTTGGCTCCTTTAAGAGGTCTTTTAAAACTTCTTTGGTTGATTCTAAATTAACCGGCTTTTCTTCTAAAAGAGAATTGGCGATTGTGCGGATTAGCGCCCCTTCTAATTCGCGAATGTTAGTTTTGATTAGCTGCGCGATAAAATAAATCACATCATCTGGTACCGGCACCGGCTCGCGTTCGATTTTTTTCTTTAAGATAGCGATGCGGGTTTCTAAATCCGGCGGCTGGATGTCAGTGCTTAACCCCCAGCTAAAACGGGAAACCAGGCGGTCTTGCAGGTTGGCGATTTCTTTGGGCGGCCGGTCGCTGGACAAAATAATTTGTTTATGGCTGTCAAAAAGCGCGTTAAAAGTATGAAAGAATTCTTCCTGTGTGGATTCTTTTCCGGCGATGAATTGAATATCGTCAATTACCAAGACATCGACATTGTTACGGTATTTTTGCCGAAAGGCGTTGGTAGAGTGGTGCTGGATTGCTTCGATAAGCTCATTGGTAAATTTTTCTGAGGTGATGTAGCAAATTCTCGCCGAACCCTCATTTTTATTTTTAATATGATGACAGACCGCCTGCATTAAATGGGTTTTGCCCAAGCCCACTCCACCGTAAATAAATAACGGGTTATAGGCCTTGGCCGGGGAATCGGCTACCGCCTGGCAATAAGCCAAAGCGGCCTTATTGGATGAGCCTACAACAAAATTCTCAAAAGTATAGCGCGGGTTCAGGTTGACGGAAGACAAAAGCTCCACGCCTTTGGCAGCCACATGGGTTGGCCGGCTGATTTCTTTAGGCGCGGTGTGATGGCCGACGGCTAAACTAAAAGATATTTTAGCGCCAGCCCAAGCCAGCGACTCTTCAATTAAGGATCGGTAATGTTTGTCCACCCACTCCTTAAAGAAGGTGTCCGGCGCTTCCAAAATTAAAAGATTATTGTCTTTGGTATTGGCCTTGAGCGGGGTAATCCAAGTGTCAAAGGTGATCTCTCCTAACCGTTCTTTTAAGTGCCCCGATGCTTTGGCCCAGGCCTGCTCTAATTCGCTCATTTTAGCTGTGAATATCTGTTGATTTTTAAAAAGATGCCCAAATTTGTCAGACGGTGTTTTGCCCGGTTTTTGCTTATCCACAACTTATGCACACCTTGGATAAACCTGTGGATAATTTTTTTACAGGAAACAAGCCCCTTGCAAATAAAAAACTTAGGGTTTAGTTATTATACATTATTCTTTATTCAAGTCAATAAAAAATTATCAGGTTTTTTCTATTGACTAGAGATAACTTTATGTTATAATCTAAAAAACATTTAACCATAATAACGCAGCGCCCGATCTTATCGGATAGATCGGCGTGCGTTTTCTACGCAAGGAGAAAACCATGAAAAAAAATCTCAAGACACCCACCAAAATCAAGGGCAAGCGCCGTCAGGGGTTCCTGAAGCGGATGAGCTCTAAGGGCGGAAGAAAAGTCCTGCGTCGTCGTCGACAAAAAGGAAGAAAAGTCCTCTCGATTTGATGCTGGCCAAGCTGTTATTAAAGTTAATTCGGTTATATCAAGTTTATTTACGGGGTTATTTGCCGGTAAGCTGCCGGTTTGACCCCACCTGCTCAGAGTACAGCCGGCAGGCCTTGGAGAAATATGGTATTTTGCAGGGCGGTCTTAAGGCGGTAAAAAGGATTTTACGTTGTCACCCTTTTTCCCGCGCTTTTGGCTCCGACCCATTGGTCTAAACTATGGAAAAACGTTTATTTTTGGCGATCCTCCTCTCTTCCTTGGTTCTTTTGTTTTGGTCCTTAATCATGCCTAAGCCTAAGCTCAATGTGCCACAGGCAGTTGTTTCTGCCCCTCAGTCGGTAGAAACCGTTAAACCCGATGCTGGAGCTGTTCCTTCGGCAGTTAAAAATACCACAACTTCTTTAATTCCATACTCTTGCGGAGATTTGGCTGTAATTTTTGACGAAAAGCGCGCTGCGATTAAAGAGGTTAGTTTTAAAAAATATCAATCTAGCAAGTTCTCCCCCCATCTCGGCCTGGCTTCTGACGAGAAGTTTAATTTTAAATTATTGAGCCTGAGCCCAAACACAGTAATCTTTCGTAGCCTGGACAATAATTTAGAAATTACCAAAAAGTTTATTTTCTCTAACTCTAATTATGGCTTAGAGTTAGAAGTTAATGTCCAATCTGTAAACCCCTATCCGGTTACATATAAAAGCTCTTTATTGCTTGGCGCAATTGATTTTAACTTAAAGACACAAGAAACCAGGTTTGAAGATTTTACCGTGGTAAGCGCGGATAAACTTACTCATCCTAATCCACGCAAGGAAAATAAATTTAACCAATTGAAATTCATAGGCTTGCGAGATAAATATTTCTGTATTATTTTGGGTAAATTGCCTTTAGAAAGCACAGCTTTTATCAAAAACTTAAATCCAGGTAATCCTTGTTTAGGCATTGAAAATAAAGATGTTATCATCGCGCCAAAAACAACCTATCAAGAGAAATACAGCGCTTATTTGGGTCCTCAACAAGTAAAGGCCATTTCTTTGGTTAATCCGGATTGGTCAGCGATCGTACATTTTGGTACCTTTGATTTTATCTCGCAGGTTTTGTTGCAGCTATTGGATCTTATTTATAAGGTAGTGCATAATTGGGGCTGGGCAATTATTATTTTGAGTATCGCGGTTTATTTATTGCTTTTTCCTTTGACTTTAAAACAGCTGCGCTCTATGAAAGAAATGCAGGCCTTGCAGCCGCGGGTTGAGGAGTTAAGAAAGCTATATAAAGATAATGCCCAGAAATTAAATAAAGAGATTATGGACCTGTATCGTGAACACAAGGTGAATCCACTGGGTGGATGCTTGCCGCTGCTTTTGCAAATGCCGATATTTTTTGCTTTGTACCAGGCCCTGATGCGTTCCGTAGCCTTAAAAGGCGCGCATTTCTTTTGGATCCGCGATTTAGCTGAACCGGACAAATTGTTTATTTTACCCAAATCATTACCTATAATAGGCAATGAAATAAATATTTTACCGCTCTTAATGATGGTTGGTATGTTTGTTCAGCAGAAAATGTCGACGGTAAAATCCGGCGGGACTTCGCAAGAGCAGCAAAAAATTATGCTGATCATTTTTCCCTTGATGTTTGGCTTTATTTTTTATAAAATGCCATCAGGGTTAGTCTTGTATTGGTTTGTGAATAGCATGCTGATGTTAGTTAATCAGCTAACTCTATCTAAGGCAAAATGAGCAAGAAAAATTTCAGTATTGAAGTAGAAGCAGGCACAGTAGAAGAGGCGGTTAAAAAGGCGCTGAAAGAATTAAAGGTCAGCCGCGATAAGGCCAAAATTGAAGTTCTTTCTGAGGAAGAAAAAGGATTATTCGGTATGCCTGGCGCGAAATTAGCTAAGGTAAGGGTAACCTTGCTAGAAGCTGGCAAAAAATAAGGTGTTCCTTGCGGAACATTTCTTAACTCGTTGTAACACAATAAGATTAGTCTATAATGGGTAAAATAATCGCGATTTGTAATCAAAAAGGCGGCACCGGGAAGACAACCACAGCAGTCAATCTTTCGTCGTACTTAGCCTTAGCAGGGAAAAAGGTTTTATTGATTGACCTAGACCCGCAGGCTAACGCTACTAGCGGGTCCGGATTAAATAAGCATGATATTAAGAGCAGCACTTACCATATTCTGCTAGAAGAGATGGATGTGGCAGCAGTAGTCCAGCCGACAAAAATCCCCAATTTTTTTATTGCACCATCTAATTTAGATCTAACCGGAGCAGAAGTGGAACTGGTGGGGGCTTTGGGTAGGGAGTATCGTTTAAAAAGAGCATTAGCCAAGGTCAAGGATAATTATGATTTTATGGTAATTGATTCTCCGCCGTCTTTAGGGCTTTTAACAATTAATTCTTTATGCGCGGCAGATTCGGTTTTGGTACCAGTGCAGTGCGAATATTATGCCCTAGAAGGAGTGACGCAACTATCTCATACTATTAAACTTATACAAGAAAACATCAATCCTGATTTAAAGGTGGAAGGGGTTTTATTAACCATGGCGGATTACCGCACTAACTTGACTAAAGAGGTAATTCAGGAAGCGCGGAATTATTTTAAAGATAAAGTTTATAATACCGTGATTCCGCGAAACATCCGCTTGACAGAGGCGCCGAGTTTTGGCAAGCCGATCGCACTTTATGATAAAGATTCGATTGGCGCAGAAAAATACGCGGATCTTGCCAAAGAGGTTTTGGGTGTATCCAGATTGGACATTTCTATAGAGCAAAGCACTATTAAGCCAGGAGAGTAAAATGGAGAGAAGGTCATTGGGTAAAGGTATTGGCGCTTTAATTATGGACCATCAACCAGAAGAGGGACAGGAAAAAATCATCCGTTTAAAGATTGCCCAGGTCCGGCCTAATCCTTTTCAGCCGCGCGAAGATTTTGATACGCAAAGCCTGGAAGAGTTAACACAGTCGATCCGCGAAAAAGGAATTATCCAGCCGATTTTGGTCAGGCGTAAGGGCGATGCCTATGAATTAATTGCCGGCGAAAGGCGTTTGCGCGCGGCGACGCAGTTAAATTTAAGCGAGATCCCCGCGATCGTTAAAGATGTTACCGACGAGGATTCGCTGGAATTGGCCTTGATTGAAAATATTCAAAGGCAGAATTTAAATCCAATCGAAGAAGCGCGCGCCTTTGAGTACCTGATGAATAAATTTAATTTGACTCAGGAGAAAGTCAGCGCGATTTTAGGCAAATCTCGGGTGTCGATCGCCAATACCCTGCGGCTTTTAAAATTACCGCAGGAGGTTCAAGATGAAATGAAGAAGGGGCGGATTTCTTTTGCCCACGGGCGCACGCTTTTGGAGGTCGAAGACGCTAACCAGCAGCGCCGCCTGGCGCAAGAGATTATTTTAAAAGGATTATCTTTGGCCGAGTTAGAAATACTGGTGAAAAAATACCGGCCAAAATCGCATAAACAAAGTATGCGCCAATCCAGCCGCGACCCTTTAGTCGCGGTGTTGGAAGAGCAATTGCAACAGGCCCTGGCAACCAAGGTAAGGATCGCCAAAAGAAAAAAACGCGGACACATCTTAATTGAGTTTTATTCCGACGAAGATATGCATCGGATCGTCAGCAAGATAGGCGGCACCCGGGCTTAAATAGCGGACCAGAGTTTTATTTTCTACGTACACCCGGCCTTATCGGATAGGCCGGTATTCGTCTTCTACGAAAGGGAGGAGTTAAGTGAACCAGGCAGTATTAATTTTAATTAAACCGGACGGCTTAAAAAAATCGCTTACCGGAAATATTTTAACCCGGCTTTCTGAAACTAAACTGGAGATTATCGCCGCCAAAATGGTGCGCGTGTCTCAAGAGTTGGCTTGTGAGCATTATAAACATCTCAAGGGCAAGCCGTTTTTTAATGACTTGATCAAATATTTGCAGGGCGAATTGCATGATCGTAAAAAAGTTATGGCCTTGGTTTATTGGGGGCCGGAGGCGATTAAAAAGTGCCGGGAATTGGCCGGCGCGACTAATCCGGAAGAGGCGGAATCAACTTCTATCCGCGGTTCGTACGGCAGGATTACCACCTCCGGGGTTTATGAAAATGTGATCCATGTTTCTTCCGATGTCACTGAGGCAGAGCGGGAGATTAAGCTTTGGTTTAATCCGGAAGAAATTATTGTGGACCTGTATTCTATAAAATCCGTCGAAGAAAAAAAGAAATTGGCAGTCTGGGCTTAAGAAAGGATCAGGCATGTTAAATAGCATGACCGGCTTCGGCAGCCGCAGCAAAGAAATCGCCGCCTTGGGCAAAATCAGCATTGAACTGCGCAGCACCAACCACAAATTTTTGGAAACTGTCCTGCACGCGCCGGAAGGATTTTTGGCCTTAGAAGACCGGGTTAAAAAAGAGATCGAGTCCAGAATAAAGCGGGGCCGGCTGACCTGTGTAATTAATCTCAACAGCTCTTCCAGTCACGGGGTTTCGATCAACGAGAAGCTGTTGAAAGATTATTTGTGCTCGTTCAAAAAAATTAAAAAGCAATATTCGGTGGGCGGCGAAGTCAACATCGATTCTTTAGTGCACTTGCCGGGAGTGATATCGTTAACCAGCGCCAGCGTAGCCAAGGAAAAAATCTGGCCGCTGCTTAAAGAATTATTAGCCCAGGCAGTGGACGATTTAGTGCGCGCCCGGCAAAAAGAAGGCCGCGCTCTGGCCAAGGTTTTAAAAAAACGGGCGCAGAAATTAACCCTGGAATTAGCTGCCGTGCGCAGCCGGTTTAAAGCCGTTGCGCAGGCCAAGCAGGCAAAATTAAAAACCCCGGAAGAGCGCTCAAGCCTGCTTAAGGATATTGATATCAGCGAAGAAATTGAACGGCTGGAGTTTCATATTAAAAATTTCAGTCATAAGCTTTCTCAGGCCCAGCCGGTAGGCAAGGAATTGGATTTTATCGCCCAGGAAATGCAGCGCGAGGCCAATACTATGGGCGCTAAGTCATGCGATTCGTTATTGTCCGCGCGGGTAGTGCAGATTAAGAGCCAGATCGAAAAGATTCGCGAACAGGTACAGAATATAGAGTGAAAAAAAGGGCACAAGGCACAAGGCACAAGGCACAAGGTAAACTGTTTGTGATTTCCGGGCCGTCGGGGTCCGGGAAAACTACGCTCGCCGAAAAGATTTTAAAACGCCGCTCTTTAAAAGGCCGGATCGAAAAATCAATTTCTTTGACCACGCGGCCGAAGCGGCCGATCGAGCGCAATAAAAAGGACTATTTTTTTATTTCCGGGCCGGAGTTCCAGCGCCTGCGTAAGGCAAAAAAAGTCCTTGAATGGACCAGGTACTTAGGATATTATTACGGGACCCCCAAAGAGGAGATTGATCGCAAGCTTAAGCAGGGGAAGAACGTTGTTTTTTGCGTAGATCTTAAGGGCGTGCGCGCTTTTAAGCGGATTTATCCCCGGCAGGCAGTGGCGGTTTTTGTGCTTCCTCCGTCGCTGGAAGAGTTACGGCGCCGGATAGTCAGCCGGCATAAAGGGGTGGATGAGGCGGAGGCGGCAAAACGCCTGGCCCTGGCGCGAGAAGAGTTAACCGCGGCGAAAGAATTTGATTATCAGTTGTTTAATGAACACCTAGAAGAAACGGCTGCCAGGCTGGAAGAGATTATTTTAAAAGAAATTAAAAACAGGTAAGGAGAAACCATGGTTTATGTTCCTTTAGAGACGATGCTGGATAAAACAAATAACTCGATTTATAAGCTGGTAATTTTGGCGTCTAAGCGCGCCTTGGAAATTGCCGAAGGCCAGCCGCAGCTAGTCCCGACGATCGCGACAATGAAGCCATCAACGATCGCCCTGCACGAAATCGCTGCCGGCAAAGTCGTCTACAAAAAACAAAAAGCTAATTGAGGTTTAACTAATGCCCAAAGTTAAAACCATAGTCTTAGGCGTAACCGCCAGCATTGCTATTTATAAGGCCTGTGATTTAGTGCGCCGGCTGCAAGACGCCGGTTATCGCGTCACGGTGGTAATGACTAAAGAAGCTGAAGAATTAATCCGGCCGATCGTCTTTCAGAGCTTAAGCGGCAATAAAGTTTACTCCGGTGGGCTTTTTGCTCAAGCGGAAAATTGGGAGATCGAACACGTTTGCCTAGCCGATAAAGCAGATTTAGTTTTAATTGCGCCGGCAACCGCCAATCTGATCGCCAAGCTGGCCGGCGGCATTTGCGACGATTTATTGACCTGTGTTTGTTTGGCCGCTAAGGCGCCGGTAATGCTGGCTCCGGCGATGAATGAGAATATGTATTTGCACAAACTCACGCAGGAAAACATTAAGAAATTAAAAACAGTCGGATATAAAATTATCGCGCCAAAAAGTGGCAAACTGGCCTGCGGCAAGATTGGCGCGGGCTGTTTGGCAGATATAGATACAATTGTTAAGGAAGTAAAAAAGTATCTTTAAAATTTGGCGTGGTAGCCAAGTGGTAAGGCACCTCTCTGCAAAAGAGGTATTCAGCGGTTCAAATCCGCTCCACGCCTTAAATTCATTTTTCCGACAAGGAAAAATGAATTTACATCGCGCGAGCGTAGCGCAGCGACAAGCTGCGCAGTGAAGCGCGATGCGTATCAGCTTTCTCAATCTTGGGCAAGTGGTGGAATGGCATACACGATAGACTTAAAATCTATTGGCCGTAAGGCTGTGAGGGTCCGACTCCCTCCTTGCCCATTGTGAAAAATTTGGGCTCATAGCTCAGTTGGTTAGAGCGTTGCGTTGACATCGCAAAGGTCTGAGGTTCAAGTCCTCATGGGCCCACCATATTTTTGCGACAAGCAAAAATATGGTGGCACTAAAGCGAGCGTTAAACGGCGCGGCAAGCGCCGTAGCGAGCGTAGTGCATACCATAATTTAAAATATAAAACTATGGATCTAGAAATTTTACGGCACTCGTGTTCGCATGTCATGGCTCAGGCGGTTAAAGAGCTCTGGCCGGAGGTTAAGCTGGGGATCGGACCGGCGATTGAAGACGGATTCTATTACGACTTCGGTAAGAAAGAGCCGTTTTCCGATGACGATTTAGCAAAAATTGAAGAGCGGATGCAGCAGATCATCGCCAAAGACGAGCCATTTATCCGCGAAGAGCTAAGCAGGACGGAGGCGGAAGAGCTGTTCAAGAAGCTATCCGAGGATTATAAGCTGGATCTAATCCGTAGCCTGCCGGCCGGGGAAAAAATTTCCGTTTACCGTACCGGTAAAGATTTTGTTGACCTCTGCCGCGGGCCGCATGTTAAGTCAGCCGGCCTGATTAAGGCATTTAAACTATTGTCGGTGGCCGGGGCTTATTGGCACGGGATCGAAACTAATCCCATGCTGCAGCGGATTTACGGCACCTGTTTTGAAAAGCAAAAAGATTTAGACGAGTATTTAAAGAATTTAGAAGAAGCTAAACTGCGCGACCATCGCAAGCTCGGGCCGCAGCTGGAGCTCTTTGATATCTATCACGAGGAAGCGGGGGCAGGGCTGGTTTTTTATCATCCTAAAGGCGCGTTATTGCGCAAGATCATTGAGGACTATGAAAAAGATGAGCATTTAAAGCGCGGCTACCAGATTGTGATTACTCCGCACATTATGCAAGCCGGCCTTTGGAAAACTTCCGGCCACTACGATTATTACCGCGAGAATATGTATACTTTTAAGATCGAGGACCAGGAGTTTGTTTTAAAACCGATGAATTGCCCGGGCCATATTTTAATTTACAAATCAAAGACCCGCAGTTACAAGGACTTACCGCTGCGCTTGTTTGAATTAGGCACGGTCTATCGTCATGAAAAAGCCGGGGTAATGCATGGCCTTTTGCGCGTGCGCGGTTTTACTCAGGATGATGCGCACATCTTTTGTCTGCCCGGCCAATTGGCCGGGGAGATTAAGGGGGTAATCGATTTTGTTTTTGATACGATGCGGGCCTTTGGTTTTAACGAAGTAAGTATTGAATTATCCACCCGGCCGGAAAAATCCATTGGTTCCGACGAAGATTGGCAATTAGCAACTCAGGCTTTGGAAAATGCGCTGAAAGAAAAAGGGCTGGCTTATGAAGTTAATGAAGGAGACGGCGCTTTTTACGGGCCGAAAATAGACATCAAATTAAAAGACGCCTTAAAAAGAAAATGGCAGTGCGCGACGATTCAGTGCGATTTTGCCCTGCCCAAGCGTTTTGACCTGGCTTATGTTGACGCCGATGGGAAAGAAAAACAGCCGATCATGCTGCACCGCGTTTTATTAGGCAGCGTGGAAAGATTTATCGGCGCGCTGACCGAGCATTACGCGGGGAATTTTCCTTTGTGGCTGGCGCCGGTGCAGGCAACGATTATTCCTTTGGGGCAGGATTGCTTAGAAAGTGGCCTGGCCTTGAAAAAAAGATTGGAAGAGGCCTCAATTAGAGTTAAACTAGATGATAGTAATGAGACGTTAAATAAGAAGATCCGGGCTGCCGAGGTAGAAAAGTCACCGTATATTTTAATTATCGGAAAACGCGAAGCGCAGGCCGGCACGGTTTCCGTGAGAAAAAAAGCTGAAGGCGATTTAGGGGCTTTGCCGCAAGAAGAACTAGTCGCCAAAATCAGACAACAAATCGCAAGCCGCAGTTAACGGTTTTGCCTAACAGGAGGTGGGGAGATAAAAAAGTTCATTCGCATCAACGAAAAAATTCGCGTACCGGAAGTACGTTTAGTCGGGCCGGAGGGTAATCAATTGGGCGTGGTTCCTTTGCAAAGGGCTTTGGATATGGCCAATCAATACGAGCTTGACCTGATCGAAGTCGCGGCTTCCGCTAATCCGCCGGTTTGCCGGATTGCCGATTTCAGCAAATTTAAATACGATCAGGAGAAAAAAGAGCGCGAAGCGAAAAAACATCAGCACCAGAGCCGCTTAAAAGAGATCCGCTTCAAGCCGAATATTGACGAGCACGACTATATGACTAAACTGAAGCAGTTAGTAACTTTCTTGAAAAAGAAAGATAAAGTAAGGGTTAATCTTTTCTTCCGTGGCAGGCAGATGGAGCACATGGACCTGGGAAGAAAAATCTTAGATAGATTAATGGCCGATACGCAAAGCGAAGGGGTGGTTGAAAAACTGCCGATGTTGGAAGGCAGGATTATGTCAATGGTAATCAGCCCTAAAAGTTAAAAAGAACGGAGCGAAAATAGATGGGAAAATTAAAAACCAAAAAAGGCGTGGCAAAGAGGTTTAAGACAACTAAAAAAGGAAAAATCAAATACTATCCCGGAGGCAAAAGCCATCTTGAGTCGAATAAGAAGACCAAGAAAATCAGGCGTTTGCGCCAGGCGCATATCTTGGCAGACCAGAAGAAGACCAAGTTCTTAAAGAGAATGCTGCCTTATGGGTAGAAAGAACGGAGTGAAATAAAATGGCAAAGATTAAACACAGTGTAGCGACCCACAAAAGAAAAAAAAGAGTACTAAAGAAATCCAAGGGTTATTGGGGCGACCGCAGCAAGCAGTTTCAGCAGGCCCGGCGCACGCAGATGCGCGCCATGGTTTATGCTTATCGCGACCGTCGCGTGAAGAAGAGAGAGATCCGCGCGCTTTGGATCGTCCGGATCAACGCCGCCTGCCGGGAATTAGGGCTGGGGTTAACTTACAGCAAGTTAATCAATGGCTTGAAAAAAGCCAAAATTGAGCTAGACCGCAAAGTTTTAGCTGAACTGGCAGTTAACGATACAAAGGCGTTTAAGAAATTGGCGGAAATAGCCAAAGGATAAAAATGTACGTAATCATAGTTGGTTGCGGCAGGGTTGGTTCGCAGTTAGCCAAGCTGCTTTCCGGCGAGGGCCATGATGTAGTTGTGGTTGATAAAAGCCAATCGTCTTTTGACCGGCTGGGTGAGACCTTTAACGGCCTGACTCTGGTCGGCAATGGATTTGATTTAGAGTTATTGAAAAATGCCGGCATTGAAAAAGCCCAGGCCTTTTGCGCGGTTACTAACGGTGATAATACCAATCTAATTTCCGCGCAGGTGGCGAAAAAAATCTTTAATGTGAAAACGGTGATCGCCCGGGTTTATGACCCGCAGCGGGCCTATATTTATCAGGACCTGGGTTTGGATATTATAAGCGGAACCGTGCTTTTTGCTTCGATGATCCGCGATAAAATCATCGAGAGCCGTTTTTCCAGTTATTTGATCGAAACCAAAGAGCTCGGCGTTTTGGAGATCGAAGCCCCTCCGGAAATGGTCGGTAAAATCATCCGTAGCATCAATATCCCCCATGAATTTTTGATTACCGCGATACTCCGGGGGCCGGAAGTTTTAATCCCCGAACCGAACACCGTAGTGCGGGAAAAGGATGTTTTAATGGGCGTAGTCAAAGTAGCTAATCTGGCTCAGGTAAAGGAAAGGCTGGGGCTGAAATAATGTATATTGTCATTGTCGGCGCCGGGAAGGTCGGTTATTTTTTAGCCAAGCGGATGATCGCTGCCAAGCATACCGTGGCGATTGTAGATAAAGACAAGGCGATTTGCGAAGAAATTGCCAAACAATTGGAAGGCCTGGTAATACACGGCGATGGCTGCGATCCACGCATCTTAGAGGAAGCCGGTTTGGGCCGGGCAGAGGTAGTGGCTGCGGTTACCGGGGATGACGAAGACAATTTAATTATCTGTCAGCTGGCCAAAGAGAAATTCCGTATTCAGCGCACCGTTGCCCGGGTGAATAACCCGGATAATGAGCATACGTTTTCCGAACTCGGCATTGACGTGCCGATCGATTCCACCAAGATTATTGCCAAGATCATTGAAGAAGAGGTATCTTTTTCGGACTTCGTCAATTTAATGAGTTTTAAACGCGGCAAACTTTCTATCGTTCGCGTTGACCTGCCTCCGGATTCTCCGGTAATCAATAAACGGGTTCAGGATATTCAATTGCCTCCGGATTCGGTTTTGGTATCTATTGTCAGGGGCGAAGAAGTAATCGTGCCTAAGGGCAATACGGCTTTTCAGGCCCAGGACGATATTATCGCCTTAACCTTAGTCGGCAATGAGCCGCAGTTGTTAAATTTATTAGTGGGGAAAATCTAAGATGACCGCCCGGCAATTTTTAAATCCGGCAATTGGGATCTGCGTAGAGGTTATTTATACTTTGGCGATTGTTGGCGCGGCATTTTTGCTCTGTTTGGTTTTAATTCGATGATCCTTAAGCCACGGCTGGAAGATTTTAAAGTCATCGGTTATTATTTAGGCAAGGTAATTATCGGCCTGGGCCTGACTATGATGCTGCCGTTGGTAATCGGCCTGGCATTCTGCGAAATAAACCCTTCCCTGGATTTTGCTCTCAGCATTGAAATCGCTTTATTAGCCGGCCTGTTGCTGGTTAAGGTTTTTGATACGGAAAAAGACCTTAACTGGATGCAGGGCATGATCGTAGTTTCGCTTTCCTGGCTGGCCGCCGCTGCCTTAGGCGCCATACCGCTATATTTAAGCGGGCACTGGAAATCTTTTTTAGACGCCTGCTTTGACGCGATGTCCGGTTTTGCCACTACCGGGTTGACCCTCTGTCAGAATATCGACTCTCTTTCCTACGCACATAATTTCTGGCGGCATTTAATTATGTTTATCGGCGGCCAAGGCATTGTAATCGTCGCCCTGTCGCTGTTTGTTAAGGGTTTGGCCGGCGCGTTTAAAATGTACGTTGGCGAAGCGCGTGATGAAAGGGTGTTGCCCAACGTGATTAATACCGCGCGCTTTATCTGGATAGTCAGCATAGTGTATCTGGTTCTGGGCACGCTGGCTTTAGGGATTACCGGCCTGCTTGCCGGCATGAAGCCGGTCAACGCTTTTTTCCACGGCACCTGTATTTTTATGGCCGCCTTTGATACCGGCGGTTTTGCTCCGCAGTCGCAAAATATCCTTTATTACCACAGCCCGGCCTACGAAATTATTACTATCTCGATTATGATTTTAGGCGCGCTTAATTTTAAACTGCATTATCACCTTTGGATGGGCAACCCCAAGGAAATTTTCAAGAATATCGAAACCCGCACGTTGTTTATCACGGTAATGCTTACCTTTTTTATTACCGCGATCGGCTTAGATAAATTAGGGGTTTATCCGCAGGTGATCGCGCTTTTTCGCAAAGGATTTTACCATTTGATTTCCGCCCACACCGGCACGGGGTACGCCACGATTTATGCCAAGCAGTTTATCAATGAGTGGGGCGACTTGGCATTGTTAGGGATAATTATTGCCATGGCCTTGGGCGGCGCGGTTTGTTCCACTACCGGCGGGATCAAGATGTTGCGTTTGGGCATTGTAGTCAAAGCGCTTTTGCAGGATATTAAAAAAATCATCCTGCCGGAGCGGGCAATCGCCGTGCAGAAATTCCATCATATCAAAGAAGTGTTCTTGGAGGACAAACAGGTCCGGCCGGCCTTGATTATTACTTTATCCTATCTTGTTTTGTACAGCTTCGGCGCTTTGGTGGGGATGTTTTGCGGATATCCGTTTTTAAATTCTTTGTTTGAATCAACTTCTGCCGCGGCTAACGTCGGTTTGTCTTGCGGGATTACCGATACGGCTATGCCCACGGTGTTAAAGGCTACCTATATATTTCAGATGTGGGCCGGCCGTTTAGAGTTTATGTCGGTATTTACGCTGTTGGGAGTTTTTGTTGGGGCGATCCGAGGGAAAAAATGAAAAAAAATTTTTGCGCCATATTATTTTTATTTTTATTCCTTAGCCCTCGCTTGGGTTTCGGCCAGCCGATTTCCAGCACAGAACTGATCAACAAGGCCAAAGAATACGATAATAAAACCGTAACTTATTCCGGGGAAGCTGTCGGCGATGTAATGCGCCGCGGAGAATTTGCCTGGGTAAATGCCTTTGACGGCGTAAGCGCGATTGGGATTTGGCTGAGCGAAGATAAGGCCAAAGGGATTAATTTTACCGGCAGTTTTAAATCAGCCGGAGATATAATTGAAGTAGAAGGAGTTTTTCACCGCGCCTGTAAAGAACACGGCGGAGATTTGGATATTCACGCGGCTTCTTTGAAGAAAATAAAGGACGGCAGCGTAGTAAGAGAAGTAGTGAATAAGCGAAAGCGAATTACTACGCTGATTTTACTGGGGGTATTATGCCTGGCTTTGATCTGGACGCAGTTAAAAATCAAATAGAGCAAGACGCGGCAACCGTCGATTCTTTGCTTAAATTAGAAGAGCTGCGCGTAAAATATTTAGGCAGAAAAGGCGTGCTGGCGGAATTAACCGCCGGGATCGGCGCTGTCCCGCCGCAGGAGCGCGCCGGTTTCGGGCAAAAGGTCAATGTTTTAAAAAATACGCTTAACGCGCTGGTTGCTGAAAAGCAGAAATTATTTTCTCCTCGCTCCGGGCAATCGCCGGCTTCGTCATTTGATATCGGTATGCCGGGGATTAACCAGAACCTGGGGCACTTGCATCCGATCACTCAGGTAGTCGATGAGATTTGCGGGATTTTTACCAGCATGGGATTTGTGGCAGTTTCCGGGCCGGAGATTGAAACAGAGTATAATAATTTTACCGGCCTGAATATTCCTTTGGAACATCCTTCACGCGAAGCGTTTGATACTTTCTATTTGAAGCCGGCCGGCGGCAACCAACGGCAAAGATATCTTTTGCGCAGCCATACTTCTCCGGTGCAGGTGCGGGTAATGAAAACGGCTAAGCCTCCGCTGGCGGTGGTAGTCCCGGGCAGGGTATACCGGCCGGACGCGGTTGATGCCAGTCACCTTTTTATGTTTCATCAGATCGAAGGGTTTATGGTAGATAAAGGAATTAGGTTTTCCGACTTAAAAGGAGTGTTAGATGTTTTTGTGAAGCGGGTTTTTGGCAAAGATGTAAAAACCCGTTTCCGGCCGCATTTTTTTCCGTTTACCGAACCGTCAGCCGAGGTGGATGTTTCTTGCATTATTTGTAAGGGCAAGGGTTGTTCGGTTTGCGGGAAAAAGGGGTGGCTGGAAATCTTAGGCAGCGGGATGATTCATCCCAATGTTTTTAAGAATGTCGGTTATGAGCCGAAAAAATACAGCGGATTCGCCTTTGGCATGGGGATTGAAAGAATCGCCATGCTTAAATACGGGATTAACGATATCCGGCTGTTTTTTGAAAACGACTTGCGGTTCTTAAGGCAATTTTAAAATGAAAACTACTTACCAGTGGTTAAAGGATTTTGTGGAGATCAAGGTCGGCCCGGAAAAATTGGCCGATAAACTGACCATGGCCGGGATCGAGGTTAAATCCATCCAGGCCGCCGGCGGAGATTTTGTTTTTGAGGTTGAGATTACCTCTAACCGGCCGGACTGGTTGAGCGTGGCCGGGCTGGCCCGGGAGATCGCAGCAATTACAAAGACGCGGGGCAGGCAGCCGGCGGCGCAAGTAAAATTAAAGTATAAAAAAGGAAAAGAAAATCTGGGGATTTTAATTAAAGACAAAAAAGATTGCCCATTATACACGGCAAAAATTATCCGCGGGGTTAAAGTTGGCCCAACGCCGGATTGGTTGGCCAAGCGCCTGGAGTTAATCGGCTGTCGCAGCATCAATAATGTCGTGGACATTACAAATTATATTCTCTTTACTTACGGCCAACCCCTGCACGCCTTTGACTTGGATAAAATCGGGCACAAGGCGGAGATCGTAGTGAGAAGAGCGAAAAAACAAGAAGAGATATTGACAATTGACGGGGTAAAAAAACCATTAGATGAAAATATCTTAGTAATCGCCGATCAGGCCAAGCCGATCGCGATCGCCGGAGTGATGGGCGGTAAAGATACCGAAGTGGATGGCTCCACTAAAAATATACTTTTAGAAGCGGCGATATTTGACCCGGTGGTTATCCGCCGCGGAAGGCAAAAGTTAGGCATGCAAACCGATTCTTCTTACCGTTTTGAAAGAGGAGTGGACCATCAGACTGTCAATATCGCTAGTGTTGCCGCGGCCAATTTAATTTGTCAGGTTTGCGGGGGAGAATTGACTTTAGTTAAGGCGGCGGGAAACCGCGGCCCTCAGGAAAAAGAAATCATTTTGAATCTGGAAAAAGTAAGCCGGTTATTAGGGGTAGATATTTCTTCGGCTCAAGCAAAGAAAATTTTAGATCCGCTGGGTTTTAAAACCCGCTTATCCGGCCCGGGATTAAAAGTAAGCGTGCCGCTTTTCCGCCAGGACGTCAAACAAGAAGCGGATTTGAGCGAAGAGATCAGCCGGATCTATGGTTATGAGAATATCCCTTTGACCTTACCGGCGTTTTATCCGCAGAATCAGGATTTAGCCGCGGGCAATTTCATTTCTTCGTTAAAAAATATGCTCACCGGCTTGGGCCTGAATGAAGCGATTACCTATAGCCTAATTGACCGCCGGATTTTACAGGGGTTTAGCGGGTTGCCTACGGTAATTGAAGTTGAAAATCCCTTGAGCCAAGAGCAGGAAATTTTAAGGCCGTCAATTTTGCCTAGCCTGCTGAAATGCGTAGGCCATAACCTGAATCAAAAACAAGAAGATATCCGCCTTTTTGAGATAGGCAAAATCTACCGTCAGGATCAGGGTGATTTTAAAGAAGAGCCGGTATTGGGCCTGGCTTTATGCGGAACAGCGTCGATCTATTTAGAGGGCGGAACAGTTAAGGATAATCTGGGTATTTTGTATCTGAAGGGCATTATAGAAAATATTTTTCTCCGTTTGGGTATATCCGGCTGGGAATTTAAACAAAGCGGTAATCAAGCAGAAGTTTATTTAGCCGGCAAAAAAATTGCCGAGTTATTTGATTTATCCGGTAAGCAGCTTGAACTATTTGAGATTAAAAATAAGCATGTTGCCTGTGCCTGGCTTTGCCTGGAGAGCCTGGAGAATTCCGCTAAATTAGAGAAAAAATATGTTAAGCCGGCGCTTTATCCCGGGATTGCCCGCGATATCAGCTTGTTAGTTAAAGAACGGGTCAGCGCAGCAGATTTATTAAAAGCGGTTAAGCAGGCCGGCACGGCGCTTTTAGCCGAATCCGCAGTGCGCGATTATTATAAAGGTAAGCAGGTCCCCGAGGGGTTTCGCAGTATTACTATAACCTGTCTTTACCGTTCGCCTGAGCGGACGCTTACCGAAGCGGAGGTTAACCCGCTGCACGCCAGCGTTTGCCAGGCATTGACTGCCGGTTTCCAAGCGCAAATCCGCTAGCCGGTTGGATTGCCCTATTAAAATGTGCTATACTTTATTAAGAAGCTTAGTTCTTTAAAATATCCCTGCCGTGCTCGTTAAGCACTGACGATTATTGAACCAACACCAATAATAAGGGAGCCCATACTTCTTGATTGCTTCGGCAATCAGAGAGGGCACCCACCTAAAAACCACGGTTCAAGTGGGTCAGTCTGACGGCACACGCGGGGATATTTTGTTTTTGGGGAACAATATGACAGGATCGGCGGGTCCTGTCGGCTGATTGACCCCGCCGTGCTCAAAGCTGGACGCTTTTCCGCGCGGCGGGGGCCTCCAATCAGCCGCCACCAGCCGTTAACACTTATTGTTCCCTAAGCGAAGGATTAGTTATGGAGTTGTTTGAGGAAAAAAAGATAGATGATAAGACGCAGCCGCTGGCGGTGCGCATGCGGCCGAATAATTTAAATGAATTTGTCGGCCAGGAGCATATTATAGGCAAAGATAAGCTGCTGCGCCGGGCGATCGAGGCAGATCGTATCAGTTCGCTGATCCTTTACGGCCCGCCGGGCACGGGAAAAACATCTTTGGCCTGGTGCATTGCCAATATTACTCGCGCCAATTATATCGCGATTAATGCCACCACTTCTAATGTTGAAGAACTAAGGAAGGTAATTGCTTCCGCTAAACAAAGAAAAGCCAATTCCGGGAAGAAATCAATTCTTTTCATTGATGAAATCCACCGTTTTAATAAGGCCCAGCAGGACGTTTTGCTGCCGGATATCGAAGAAGGCAACCCGGTTTTAATCGGGGCGACAGTGCATAATCCGTATTTTTATTTAACCAGCGCGCTGCTCTCCCGGTCCCTGATTTTTGAATTAAAGTCTTTGACCGGTGATGAGATTTTAAGTATACTATATGCAGCATTAAAAGATAAAAAGCGCGGTTTAGGCAACTTTAAGGTTAAGGCCGATAAAAAAGCGCTTGAGTTTTTGGCGAAATCCTGCGAAGGCGATAGCCGCAGGGCGCTTTCAGCTTTAGAAATCGGTGTTTTGACTACTGCCCCTTCAGCGAATAACCAGATAGATTTCACCTTAGAAGTTGCCACGGAATCCATTCAGAAAAAAGCCGTTGTTTATGATAAAGACGAAGACAGCCATTATGATACCGCTTCGGCATTTATCAAGTCCATGCGCGGCTCGGATCCGGATGCCGCTTTGTATTGGTTGGCGAAAATGCTTTATGCCGGAGAGGATCCGCGTTTTATCGCCCGCCGGATCTGTATTTTAGCGGCGGAAGATGTGGGTAATGCTGATCCTCTGGCACTAGTTTTGGCCAACGCGGCTTTGCAGGTAGCGGAATTTGTCGGTATGCCGGAAGCGCGCATACCTTTAGCGCAGGCAGTGGTTTATCTTTCCTGCGCGCCGAAATCAAACGCCAGTTATAAAGCGATTTCCGCGGCCTACGCCGATATCGAAAACGAAAAGGTTCAGGAAGTTCCTGATCATTTAAAAGACGCTAACTATAAAGGGGCCGAGGCCCTGGGCCACGGCAAGGATTATAAATACGCGCACGATTTTCCCGGACATTACGTTAAACAGGATTACACGCGCAAAAAAGTAAAATATTATCAGCCGACGGATATCGGTTACGAAGCCAAAATTAAAAAAAGAATGGAAGACTTGAAAAAATGATTATCACCGAGCAGAAAAAAATAGAAGACATTCTTAAATCGCTGGAGAAATTCAATAAGATATTTTTAATCGGCTGCGGAGAATGCTCGACGACCTGCAAGACCGGCGGCGAGGCGGAAGTTTTAAAGATGAAGGAAGAGTTAGCCAGGGCCGGCAAAAATGTTTTAGGCTCTTGCATACCTTCCGCGCCATGCGTGGCCAGCAAAGTTAAAACCGAAATCGCCAAGAATATGGCGGCAATCCGGCAGTCAGAAGCGATTTTGGTTTTGGCCTGCGGCTTAGGCGTGCAGTCGGTAAAAGAAAACGACCGTTTTGGTTTAGACATCCTGCCGGCCTGCAATACGCTTTGTGGCGCGCTGATGGACGCCCAGGGAAATTTTTATGAGAAGTGTTCAATGTGCGCGGAATGCATTTTAGATAAAACCGCGGGGGTCTGCCCGATTACAATTTGTCCGAAAGGTATCCTTAACGGGCCTTGCGGCGGGATGGATAAAGGTAAGTGCGAAGTGGACAAGGACAAGGACTGCGCCTGGGTTTTGATTTATAAGGAAATGGAAAAAAAGAAAAATCTCGACGGCTTAAAAGAAATCCAGCCACCTAAGGATTTTAAAAAAATGGTTAAGCCGCGTAAACTGTTGGTGACGAAATGAGCGACCTGAATTATAGCGATAAAGTAATGGATCATTTTAACCATCCGCGCAATGTCGGCGAGATTCCCGATGCCAGCGGTATCGGCAATGTCGGGAATCCGATCTGCGGAGACGTAATGAGGATGTATATTAAGGTAGAGAATGATGTGATTGTTGATGCCAAATTCAAGACCTTTGGCTGCGGAGCGGCAATTGCCACCAGCTCTATGGTTACGGAAATGGTTAAAGGCAAAACTATTGAAGAGGCCTTGCGGGTTTCTAATAAGGCCGTTGCAGAGGCCTTAGGCGGACTGCCTCAGGTAAAGATGCATTGTTCGGTGTTAGGCGAGCAGGCCTTGCGTTCGGCACTGGCAGATTATTACCGTAAGAACGGCCGCGACCCTTCTAGTTTTGAGCCAAAACATGATGAGCACCAAGGACATGGACACTAATGTCAAGTTGACAAAGCAGCTCCTGCGTTGTAAAATAAATAAACAACTAAAAACACAAAAGGAGGAAGACCGAAACAGAAAAAGCGGTTTAATTCTAAAAAAACTGTTTAGGATCGATCTTTTTAAAAAAGCAAAAGTAGTAATGATTTTTATCTCGTTTGGTGGAGAGGTTCATACAAAGGAAATGATAGAAAAAGCAAGATTATTAGGAAAAATAGTCACCGTTCCCGTCTGCCGCGCCAACCGGACAATACGCCCGGCGATTTTTTCGCAAGGCAGCCGCTTAACCCGCGGACTTTACGAAATCTGGGAACCGGCGATTAAAAACTTCGTAAGATTAGAAGATTTAGACCTGGTCGTGGTACCTGCTGTCGCCATGGACAAAAAAGGAAACCGTTTAGGCAGAGGCAAGGGTTATTACGACCGTTTTTTAGCCAAACTTAGTTCGCATACTGCGTCGATCGGGCTGGCCTTTGACTTCCAAATCTTACCTTCTATCCCCACCACCAACGAAGATAAAAGAGTAGACAAGGTTATCTTCGCTTAAAGCGTCAAAAAAATCAGGGTTATTCTTCTAAGGAGGTAGCAAAATGCTTAATATAGCGCTTATTATTGCCAGCGCCGCTATATCGCTTGTGGCCGGTTATCTGGTCAGAAAGCAAATGGCGGAAAAAAAGCTTGGCGATGCTGAAACTAAGGCCGCACAGATTGTCGATCAGGCCAAAAAAGAAGCACAGGACCGCCACCGCGAAGCGGAATTAGAGGCCAAGGATCTGCTTTACCGCATGCGTCAGGATTTTGAGCGTTCCACTCAGGACCGCCGGCAGGAGATCACTAATTTAGAAAAACGCCTTACCCAAAAAGAGGAAAATATCGACCGCCGGCTCGGGCTTTTAGAAGGCAAGGAAAAAGAGATTGAAGTCAAGCAGCAGAATGTCCAAAAAATCGAAGATAATATTAAACAGAAAGACAATCAATTGCACGCTTTAATTATCGAGGAAAAAGAGCGCCTGCAGAAAATTTCTTCTTTGTCAGCGGAAGAGGCAAAGCATATTTTGCTTAACCGTTTGAGCGAGGAGTTAAACGCGGAAAAATCCGTGTTGATCAAAAGGCAGGAAGAGGAATTGCGCTCTAACGCGGATAAGAAGTCGCGGGAAATTTTAAGCTTGGCGATTCAGAGGTGTGCTGCCGAACATACGGTAGAGACTACGGTAAGCGTAGTCAATCTGCCGGGCGATGAAATGAAGGGCCGGGTAATCGGCCGCGAAGGAAGGAATATCCGCGCCTTTGAAATGGCCACCGGAGTGGATGTGATTATTGACGATACCCCTGAGGCGGTAAGCCTATCCTGTTTTGATACTGTGCGCCGGGAGATCGCGCGCATGAGTTTGGAAAAATTAATTTCCGACGGCAGAATTCATCCGGGCCGGATCGAAGAAGTAGTCGAGAAGACCAAAAAAGAAATGGATGAGAAGATTCGCGAAGAAGGCGAGCGCGCGGCATTTGACGCGCAGGTTGATGGGCTGCATCCGGAAATTATTAAATTGCTCGGCCGTTTAAAATATCGCACCAGTTTCGGCCAGAATGCCTTGCAGCATTCCAAAGAGGTTTCCTATCTTTTGGGAGTAATGGCCTCGGAGCTGGGATTGGATTTTAAACTCGCCCGCCGGATCGGCCTATTGCATGATATCGGTAAGGCAGTGGATCATCAGGTAGAAGGCACGCATGCTAAACTCGGAGCGGATCTGGCGCGCAAATATAATGAGTCCGTGGAAGTGGTCGGAGCGATTGAAGCGCACCACGAAGAAGCGGAACCGAAGAGTTTATACGCAGTCTTGGCAGTGGCAGCGGACGCGATTTCCGCAGCCCGTCCGGGCGCGCGGCGCGAAACACTGGAAACTTACATTAAGCGGTTAGACAAATTAGAGGGGATCGCCAATTTATTTAAAGGCGTGGAAAAATCCTACGCTATTCAGGCCGGGCGCGAAATCAGGGTCATTGTTCAGCCGGAGAAGATCTCTGATTCTGAGGCGATAAACCTTTCCCGTGAGATTCGCAAAAAGATCGAAGAAGGCATGGAATATCCCGGTCAGATCAAAGTCACAGTAATTCGCGAAACCCGCGCTATTGAGTACGCAAAATGAAAATTTTATTTATCGGCGATATAGTCGGAGCTCCGGGCCGGGAAGCAGTGAAAAAGCTTCTGCCCGGATTGAAAAAAGAGCACGGCTTGGATTTCGTGATTGCTAACGCGGAAAATGCGGCCGGCGGATCGGGGATTACCGGAAAGGTGAGCGAAGAGCTTTTTGGCGCAGGTGTGGATGTGCTTACTTCCGGCGACCATATCTGGAAAAAAAGCGAGATCTTCGAAATCATCAATCAGGAAAACCGGATTCTGCGTCCGGCAAATTTTCCCAGCGGCGCTCCCGGCTGCGGTTGGGGGATTTTTAAAACGGCTAACGGAGTTAAAGTGGCGGTAATCAATTTACAGGGCCGGGTTTTTATGGAACCGCTGGAATCGCCTTTCCAGGTTGTGGATAAGGCGCAGGAAGAATTATCCAAGGAAACAAAAATTATTCTGGTGGATATTCACGCCGAAGCAACTTCGGAAAAAGTCGCTTTGGGCTGGTTTTTAGACGGCAAGGTCTCCACGGT
>JAKAMF010000012.1 GCA_021813045.1 bacterium
TCGGGCAGAAGGATGCTCAGCAGGCCGTGATTGTTAAAAGAATGGCGGAAGATTTGAATTTTCCCGTAAAGATTAAAGTGCTTCCTATAGTGCGCCAAAAAGACGGCTTAGCCATGAGCTCGCGGAATATTTATTTAAACAAAACCCAAAGGCAGGATGCTTTGGTTCTCAGTAAGGCGCTGGGCTTGGCGCGGCTTTTGATCCGGCACGGCCAAAAAGATAGCGCTAAGATCATCGCTAAAATGCGCGCTTTGATCGTAAAAAATAAATCCGCCAAAATTGATTATCTGGCAATTGTAGATTTGGTTAATCTTAATCCGGTTAAGAAGGTAACTCGGAATTGTTTAATTGCTTTAGCGGTTAAAATCGGCAAAACACGCTTAATCGATAATACCATTATTTAATATGGCTTTAAAAATCGGGATTGTTGGCTGCGGGGCAATCGGTAAATCGCTGGCAAAATATATTGTTCAGGACCTGTCTGGCAAAGCGGTATTATCTGCTTTGTATGATCTTGACCAAAGACAATGTGTCAGGATTTCCCGGCGACTGGCTACCGGAACGCTGGGTAAACTAATTAAAAAATCCGATTTAGTGATTGAATCTGCCTCGGGTAAATCTTCTTTTTTCATTGCCAAGTCAGCTTTATTGCAAGGCAAAGATGTGATGATTATGAGCGTTGGCGGAGTTCTTGATCAATTTAGCCAGCTGGAAAAGATTGCCCAGGCAAAAAAGGTTAGGATTTTTATTCCTAGCGGAGCCTTGGCTGGCATCGATGGGCTAAAGGCTTCTAAAATCGGCAAAATCAAAAAAGCCGTTTTAACTACTTATAAGAATCCTGCTTCTTTCCAAGGCGTTAAATATGTCGCGGATAAAAAGATCAACCTGACGGGAATTAAAAAAGACAAAGTTTTGTTCTTCGGCCCCGCTTCGCAAGCGGTAAAATATTTTCCGCAGAATATTAATGTGGCGGCAGTTCTGGCTTTAGCCGGGATCGGCAAAGAAAAAACCAAGGTGAAGATTGTTGCTTCGCCGCGCACTAAAAGAAATATACACGAAATTTTAGTTGAATCAAATGCCGGCCTGGTCAGGGCGAGGACGGAAAATGTCCTGCATCCGGATAATCCCAAGACCAGTTTCTTGGCGGTGCTGGCTGCTGCGGCAACTTTAAAACAGATTTTGGAGTCAGCCAGGATAGGTACTTAATTAATAAAATAACTAATCACGAAGGGGGGTGAATCGAAAATGGCAGAAAAAGTAGCGAAGGTAGGAATCAAGAGAGAAAAAGGTTACCTCTATTATGTTGATAAGCAGGGTGACGTTTCTTGCGCAAAGATGGCAAGAGGCGGCAAAAAAGGAGGCAGCCCGAAGAAATGCGCGAAATGCGGTATCAAGAGAAAAGAAGGATACCTGTATTTTGTGGATAAACAAGGCGATGTTTCCGCAGCCAAGATGAAAAGAGGCGGCAAGAAGAAAAGATAATTGATTAAAAGGCCTCTGTGAATATCTTTTTGGTATTTACAGAGGCCTTCTTCTTAAAATGAAAAGTAACTCCTATAAAATCCTGATCCTTTGCCTTTTGTGCGCAGTGGTTTATTTTAACCTGCTGCCCGCCGGTTTTGTCTTAGATGATAAGGCACTGATAATCAATAATCCTTTAGGCAAGTCGCTTGGCCTGCTGCCTAACGCCTTCCGACAGGGCCTTTACGACCATTGGGTAAGCCCGCAGGGTTATGACCGGATGTACCGGCCTCTGCAGGTAGTTTCTTATTGGCTGGATTATAATCTTTTCGGGCCCGGGGCGTTCGGCTATCATCTGTCCAATATCTTCTGGCATATTTTAAATGTATTGCTGGTTTTTTACTTTTTTATTTTATTATTAAAAAACAGCGAAATTGCTTTTTTTAGCGCTGCCTTATTTGCCGTTTGCCCTTTGCAGATATCGGTTGTCGCTTATATATCCAGCCGCGCGGATTTGATGGCCGCGTTTTTTATGCTGGGGGCAATGATATTTTTTCTTAAATCAAGATATGTTTTGAGCGTTTTCGCCGGTATCTTAGCTTTATTCTGCCGGGAAAGCAGCGGGCTCTTGTTTATTTTTATCGGGCTGATCCTGTTTTATCGTAAAGCAAGCCCGCGCTCTTATTGGTTGATCCTGCCGTATATCTTGGTTGATATTTTATTTATCTTTTTAAGATTAGCGCTTTTTGGCTCCAGCGGTATAGCTACCCATCCGGAGCTTTTTGGATTTTGGCTGCATATCTTAAATTTCTTGAACATAATTTTCCAGTACATTCGCCTGATAATTTTTCCTTTTGGCCTGCATTTTTTACGGGTAATTGATTTTGTTAAGCCGAGCAGCGCGAATTTTATTCTGCCCTTTGCCATATTGGCTGCGGCGGCAATTTTTATCTTACGGAAAAATAAGAATTTTATTTTTAGCCTTGGCTGGTTTCTTGCCGGGCTCTTGCCGGCCTGGTCTTTTCTAGACGGTTATCCGTTACTGGGTAAGGCAATGATGGCCGAGAGCTGGCTTTATTTATCTTTAGCCGGATTCTTTTTTGCCCTGGGGGCTGCCTTGGCCGGTTGGAAAAAAATCGGCAAGTTGATTTTTGTGCTGATTTTAATTTATTATTCCTGTCTGACAATTTTTAATACGGTTTTTTGGCAGAACGAAATATTGCTTTTAAACCGGGTTTTAAAGTTTACTAATCAGCGTAATATTCTGCGCAAAGATCTGATTGACGCTTACCTGGAGAGAAGGGAGTATGGCCAAGCGCTTTACCAAATCAATAAATTCCGCGCTGATTTTGGCCATACCGGTTTAGTGAATATAGTTTGGGGGAATTATTATTTGGCACAAGGCCGGTATGATGCGGCGATTGAAAAATTTAACCGGGCGATAGTTGATAATCGGCATTTTTTCTTGTATTATAGACTGAGTACTTGTTATAAGCAAAAGGGCGATTTAGGCAAGGCAATTGAATATGGCTTGAGCTGCCAGAAAGCTAATCCTAGTTTTGTCCCTAATTTAATCCAGCTGTCAGAATTATATAACCTTCAACATGATCCCGAACTGGCCCAGCAATACCGTCAGGCGGCCAAAAGGATAGACCCGAAAAATGTCCGTTGAAAAAATTATTATCCGCGGCGCCAAAGAGCATAATCTGAAAAATATCAGTTTGGAATTGCCGCGTAACCAGTTGATTGTAGTTACCGGCCTTTCCGGCTCAGGTAAATCAAGCCTAGCCTTTGATACAATTTATGCCGAAGGCCAGCGCAGGTTTGTCGAGAGTTTGTCTAGTTATGCCCGTCAATTCTTAGAGCAATTGCAAAAGCCGGATGTGGAATACATCGAGGGGCTTTCTCCGGCGATCTCTATTGAACAAAGGGCAGCCGGCAGTAATCCTCGTTCGACCGTGGCCACGCAAACCGAGATTTATGACTATCTGCGTTTGGCTTTCGCGCGGATCGGTAAAATTAGTTGTTACCAATGTAAGCGTCCGATTGAAAAACAAAGCGCTCAGGAAATTGTTGAAAAGATTCTGGCGATGCCCGGCGGCGCTGCGATTCAGATCCTGGCTCCGCTTGTCCGCGGCAAAAAAGGCGAATATAAAGATATTTCCGCCCAGGCGCAGAAAGCCGGTTTTGCCCGTTTGCGCGTCAACGGCAAGGTTATCGAGCTGCCGGCCAAATTAAAATTGGACAAATACAAAATCCATAATATCGAAGTCGTGGTTGACCGTTTGACCGTTAAGCCGGAGATCAAGAAGCGGCTTACTGATTCGGTGGAAACCGCGTTGAAAGCCGGAAAGGGCATGATTATTGTTGCTCAGGATAAGGACTATATTTTTAGCGAGCAGTATGCCTGCCCGCATTGCGGAATCAGTTATTCGGAAGTTGAGCCGCGGATATTTTCTTTCAATTCTCCTTTTGGCGCCTGCCCGGATTGTAACGGCTTAGGGACTAAGTTTGAATTTGACGCGGACTTGATCATCCCGGACAGGAATAAATCGATTAACGGGGGAGCGATCGAGGCCTGGAAAAGAGGGGGTAAGGGTTATATCCTTTATTACCGCTGGCTGATGCGCGAGCTGGCGGATACTTTGGATTTCAGTTTAGATACGCCGTTTAAAAAATTAAGCCGGCCGGCGCAGAAGGCGATCCTTTACGGCACCAGCGTGGTGGTCGGCAATAAGCCGTTTGAAGGAATTATCCCGCATTTAGAAAGGCTGTTCCGCGAGTCAGACAGCGATTACCTTAAAGAAGAGATATCCCGTTTTATGTCCAGCCTGCCTTGCCCGGCTTGTTTGGGCAGCCGTTTGCGTAAGGAAAGTTTAGCCGTAACCATTTCCGGAAAAAATATCTGGCAGGTGGTGCAGATGTCGATCAAGGATTCTTATGACTTTTTTAAAAATCTGGATTTATCTGAACGGGAAAAGCTGATCTCTAACCAGATCCTCAAAGAAATTATCCGGCGTTTAAAATTCTGCATTGATGTCGGATTGGAATATCTTACTTTAGACCGCCGCAGTTCTACGCTTTCCGGAGGCGAGGCGCAGAGGATCCGTTTGGCGACGCAGGTCGGCTCAGGTTTAGTCGGTGTTTTATACGTTTTGGATGAACCGAGTATCGGTTTGCACCAGAGGGATAACGTCAAATTAATTTCTACGCTTAAGTCTTTGCGGGATTTGGGCAATACTTTGATTGTGGTTGAGCATGATGAAGAGACCATTCGTTTGGCGGATTACGTAGTTGACTTAGGCCCGGCAGCCGGCCGTTTCGGCGGTAAAGTTATTTTTAGCGGCCCGCAGACAGAACTGCTCAAGAGTAAAGATTCGCTTACTGCCAAATACCTGCGCGGGGAGCTTAAGATTGACCTGCCTGTTTTACGCCGGCCCTGGAAAGACAAAAAAGCGCTGGAATTAACCGGCTGCAAAGAGCACAACCTGAAAAATATCCAGGTTAAGTTTCCGCTTGGCGTATTTATTTGCGTTACCGGGGTGTCCGGTTCAGGCAAGTCTACTTTGATCAATGACATACTCTTCCGCGCGCTTTCCCAGAAATTATATAAGTCAAAAGAAAAGCCCGGAGAGCACGCCAAGTTATCCGGCGCGGAGTATATTGATAAAGTGATCGTGGTTGACCAGTCGCCGATCGGCCGGACCCCGCGCTCAAATCCGGCTACCTATACCGGAGTTTATGCCTATATTCGGGATTTATTCGCTGCTTTGCCGGAAGCCCGTTTAGCGGGATACCGCCCGGGAAGATTTTCTTTTAATGTTAAAGGCGGCCGCTGCGAGGCTTGCGAAGGCGACGGGATCAAAAAAATTGAGATGCACTTTTTGCCGGATGTCTATGTTAAATGCGATGTCTGTAAGGGCAAGCGTTTTAACGAAGCGACTCTGGAGGTAAAATATAAAGGTAATTCCATCTCAGAAGTTTTGGAAATGACGGTTGAAGAAGCCCTGGAGTTATTTTCTAATATTCCGCGGATTAAAAATATCCTGCTTACGCTTTATGGCGTCGGCTTGGGTTATATACAGTTAGGCCAGGCAGCAACTACTTTGTCGGGCGGCGAAGCGCAGAGAGTCAAGTTATCTTCGGAATTAAGCAAGCGTGCTACTTCTCAGACGCTTTACATTTTAGACGAGCCGACCACAGGCCTGCATTTTGCCGATGTGGATAAACTATTGGCAGTGCTGCAGCGGCTGGTAGATAAGGGTAATACCGTAATTGTGGTTGAACATAATTTAGAGGTAGTGAAATGCGCCGATTACGTAATTGATTTAGGCCCGGAAGGCGGGGATAAGGGCGGTAATCTGGTTGCTGCCACCAGCCCGGAAGAGCTAATTAGGGTAAAAAATTCTTATACCGGCGAGTTTTTGAGGAAAGTGTTGAATAATAAATAGGGAAGTGGTATAGTTTTGTCTATGAAGAAAATCGTATTTTGTATTTTGATACTTGCTTTTTGCCTTCCTGTTTTTGCTCAAGAGACCTCCAAAGAATTTGAGGCCTTGTTTGTGGCTAAAAAGGCCTTTGAGGACGGTTTTTATGATGTAAGCCTGGAGCTTTTAGAGCGGTTTTTAAAGAATTATCCGGATTCCAAAGAATCCGCCGAGGCCAATCTATTAGTCGGACAGTGTTATTTTCAGCAAAACCGTTTTCTTGACGCCCTGCAGCAATTTGCTAAGCTTGCCGATAATCCCAAGGCTAAAGATTTTCAAGATGCCATCTATTACTGGACTGCGGAAGTGCATTTCCGCGGCAATAATTTTTCCAAGGCCAGGGAATATTATAAAAAGGTAGTCGATAACTTTCCCGATTCTAGTTTTACTCCGGCAAGCTTATATTCTTTGGGCTGGTGCTTGTTTCAGGAACAGTATTATACCAAGGCGATGGAGTATTTCCGGCAGGTAGAAGAGAAATACGCCAAAGAGTCCTACGGACAGGATGCCGGCTTTAAAATTATTGAATGCCTCTATAACCTTAAAGACTATTCTGTTTTAAAAGAAAATGCTAAAAAATATATCAAGGCCTACGCGAAAGACCCCTTGCGGTCCGCCTATCTCTATTTTTACTTAGCCGAAGCGGATTATTACCTGAATAATTTTGATGAGGCGGTCAATGAATACGGCCGCTGCCAGGAAATGGCAGGCGATGAAAAATTAAAAGCCTTAGCCGGCCTTGGCCAGGCCTGGTCTTATTTTAAGGCCAAGCAAAATAGCCAGGCTGAGGCGGCTTTTGCTAAAGTAAAATTTGAAAACCTGGAAAAATCCAATCAGGGCGCTTTGTTATTGGGCCGCGCCGGGCTGCTGGCGGAAAACCGGTCTTATCTCCAGGCAAAAAATATTTATCAGCAGGTTGCCTTAACTGCCGATGACCCCGCGGTAATCGTTCAGGGCTATTTAGGCCAGGCCGACGCCTGCTATAACTTGGCTGATTATAAAGAGGCGGTCAAGATTTATCAGGAAGCGTTAACTAAATTATCCGCTTCCTTGCCGCAGGAAATACTGGATAAAATATATTATGGTCTGGCCTGGGCCTATTTGAAAGAAGGGGAATTTAAAAACGCGATTGAAGAATTCCGCAAGGTAGCTAAACAGAGCGAGGATAAGACATTCAAGGTTTCGGCGCTTTGCCAGATTGGAGACGCCTATCAGGATTCGGGCGATTTTAATAAGGCCCTGGAGGTCTATGATAACATTTTAAAAAATTATCCGGATAGTTTTTATAGCGATTATGTGCAGTATCAGGTCGGCCTGACTATGCTTAAGGTTTCTAATTATGAAGGCGCGATTATGGCGTTTAAGGCATTAAAAAATAACTTCGTTGATTCCAAGCTTAAAGATGACGCTACTTACGCTTTGGGTCTGGCTTATTTTCAACGCGAGGATTATGACGCCAGCCGCGAGGTATTTGAAAAATTCCTGGAAGAATATAAAGATAGCAGTTTAAGGGCACAGGTAATGTATCTGTTAGGGACTAGTTTTTTTAACCTAAAAAAATATGACCAGGCAATTGTGGTTTTTAAAGATGTTTTACGTAGTTTCGGCCAGGATTTAGAATTAGCGCAAAAGGCAGAGTATGAGATCGCGGATTGTTTTTATCAGATGGGAAATGAAAAAGAAGCCATGGCCAGGTTTAAGGCCTTACGCGCCAAGTATCCGGATTCCAAGCTTTCTCCGGAAGTGATCTGGTGGCTGGGGGAGTATTATTACCGTCATAACAGTTTAGACCTTTCGCGCCGTTATTTCTTTTCTTTGATTCAGGATTATCCCCGGAGCAGTTTAGTGGCTGACGCCTATTATGCCTTAGGCATAAGTTTTGCCCAGGAAAATAAATATGACGAAGCAGTGGATAACCTGAAAAAAGCAGTTCAGGCCGGCAGGTCGGATTTATCCGCGACCGCGGTGGTGGCCATGGCAGATATTTATTTAAAGCAGGATAAACTCGACGAGGCATTGAGTTCTTATAAAGAAGTTTTAGCGGATTATCCGCATTTATCAAATTTAATTTTTCCTAAAATGGCTGAGGTTTATTTTAAATTAAAGGACTATAGCCAAGCGCTGTCTTGTTTGACAACGGCCTTGGAATCCGCGCCGGTCAGGCAGATGCCGAATATTCAATTCAGGATAGCAGAAATTAAGGAAACGCAAGGCAATGTTGATTCGGCCATAGATGATTACCTAAAAGTTCCCTATCTTTACGGCCAGGATGATGGTCTGGGCCTAAAAGCGCTTTTGCGGGTGGCGGCGATTTATGAAGATAAGGAAAATTTCAAAGAGGCGGTGAATATCTATAAAAAAATCAGCGCCTTGGATGTTCCCGAGGCAAAATACGCGCAGGAAAGAATCGACTGGATTAGAAACCACGTAAAATAAAGGGGGATGAAAGATGGACCTATGGAAAATGAGTTTATGGAGAATGTTCTTGAGCGGCGGGCCGATAATGTGGCCGATACTCTTGGCTTCGATTTTCGCTTTTGCGATCATGATCGAAAAATTCTGGCACCTGCATAAGATCCGCATTAATACGCAGGATTTTTTAGCTAAGATTTTGGAGAAAATGAAACGCCATGAGGTAAAGGAGGCGCTGGCGCTTTGCGACGCTACCATAAGCCCGATTGCCAGGATTTTAAAAGCCGGCATTTTAAAATATGACCGGCCTAAGCAGCAGATTGTGGAGGCGATCGAAGACGCTTCTTTGTACGAAGTGCCGAAGCTGGAAAAGAATTTGCCTATGTTGGCGACTATCGGGCATATCGCCCCGCTTTTAGGTTTATTAGGGACGGTTACCGGGATGGTCAGGTGTTTTCAGTCAGTCCAGGCCAAGGCGACAACTCTGCATCCGGTATCCCCCGGCGATCTCGCCGGCGGGATCTGGGAGGCGTTATTAACTACGGTTGCCGGCCTGGTAGTAGCGATCCCTACTTATGTAGCTTATAATTATTTAGTTAACCGGATAAATCATTATGTACTGGAAATGGAAAAGGCTTCAACGGAATTGGTAAACTTTTTAACTGAATAAGGCCGGAGGGTAAAATGCGTTTTAAAAGACATATGGAATTAGAGCATGGCCTGAAACAGATTGAGATTACGCCTTTGATCGATATGGTTTTTCTGCTTTTGATTTTTTTCCTGCTTACTTCGAGTTTTGTGATTCAGCCGGGCATCAAAGTCAACTTGCCTAAAGCAGTAACCAGCGAATCGCTGCAGCCGGAAAGCGTGGAGATAGTTATTTCCAGCGAAAACGTAATGTATATCGGCGGTAAAGTAATCACCATGCAGGAACTAAAAAGTTTTGTCAGGCAGGCAGCGAAAAGAAAACAGCCGTTTTTGATTAAGTCCGACCGCCGGGCTTCTTTAGGCAGGGTGGTGGAGATCTGGGACCTTTGCCGCGATTTAGGTGTAACTCAGATTAATATCGCTACTAATCAAGGATAAGCGATGTCTGTGCCTTTGTTAAAAAAAAGTTTTTTTGTTTCGCTTTGCGGCCATCTGGCACTTTTTGGGATTTTTAGTTTTTCTTTCGGGCCGGCTTTGCGCCGGGCTAATTATCCGTCCATAAACTCAACCGGCGCTTTATTGAGTAGTTACGATCTTTCTCGTAAGCTGATACAGCAGTCGGTTAACGATAAAATTTTATCTCAGTCTGCGATAGTCAGCGCGAAAAAAATTCCCGGTAATCAGGCCTTGCCGGCGGGTTATGCTAAGCCGGCCAGTAAACTTGCTATCAGCCGCGATAAAGCAGTTTTTTTAATGCCGAGGGTCGGGAAATTTATCTTAAAGAAAAAACCGGCGATCATGTTTTATCCGCGCCTGCCGAATTACTTCAGCGTTTATTTTCAAGACCGGCAGAAGGTGCATATTGAGCTTTTGTTTAATATTGTTGCCGCCAGCCCGGAAAATACGTTGACAGTTAAAAGAAGCATTTCATCCGGCAACTTAGAAGTCGACCTTTTGAGCATGCGTTATATCAGCAATTATCTTTTTATCCAGAAGTCAAGCTTCCCGACTAACGGCTGGCAGCCGATCAAAATAGACCTTTCGTTTAATAATAATGATAGTTATTGATTTTAGTTTCGCCATAGCGTTATTCAGCTTGTCGGTTATAGGCTTGATTATGGCAATTTGGCTATTGACCAAAAAAGATAAGGGCAAGGATCTTGGCCTTGATCCGAAATTTATCTGGTATTGCTCGATTTGTACTTATACCTATATTAATACAAAAGAAGAGGTGATCTCGATTTGTCCGCGCTGCGGAAATTATAATAAGAAATAGTACCGCGTCTAAGCGCTCGAAAATTCCTTAGCGAAACAATAGGAATTTTCGAGCAGACGCGGCATAAATTCGCCCATACGACTTATGTTCGCTTCGCTCCATAAGTCGCGGGCTCATTTAAAAAGCAGGAAATAGATTGACAGTTTAATCTTTTATCATAAAATAATATTGGAGGGAAAAAATGATTACAGAAATTGGAATTGTGGCAGGGGATATTTGGCATTATTTGGATCAGCACGGGGAGGTTACGCTTTCCGCTTTAGTTAAAGATATAGATAAACCCCGGGATAACGTTTTAATGAGTTTGGGTTGGCTTGCCCGCGAAGGGCATGTAGTGGTTACGCAAGACGCCGGAGATTACACGGTTAATTTAAGGCATAGCCATTAGGCCTATTGTGAATAAAAAAGGCGTAGCTATATATTTAGTCCTCGGTACTCTCTTTGTTGCTTTTGTGCTTGCCGGAGTAATCGTAAACATTATTTCTAGCCAAGGAAGGTTAACCCAACATCAGGTTTCGCGTGTCCAGGCTTATTACGCTGGTTTAGCCGGTATGAATCTGGCTATGGAAAAGTTAAGAACTAATGCCTGGACTCTCCCGAGCAGCGGCAATACCCTGGTTAAGACTTTGTGCAGCTCTGGCTGTGATGTTAATGACGCGGATATCCCCTATACGGTCACCATCACTATTTATCCTTTGAACGAAGCCCCTAATGGCGCTGTAATTAGTGGGACTGCCGGTATATCTATCTCGGTTAATTATACTCCTACCGCCTGAAATCTGTTATAATCTAAGTAAGTTTAAGTAAGCTTATATAACTGTATCATTTTTTAAGTAAAAAAACACTTGACAAAATAAGTCTGTTATGTTTTAATTAACTCCGTAATAATTTGTAATAGAATATACTAAAGAAAGTAAGAATATTATGACCAAGCTGATTAACATTGATGAGTTGGCAGAATACCTAGCCCTTAAAAAACAGACAATTTATAATTGGCTGTCAGATGGGAAGATATCGGGTATTAAGGTGGGAGGGGTCTGGAGGTTTGATCGTAAAGAAGTTGATGAATGGCTAAAAAGCAGAACGCGAATATCCAAGCCCGGAGATAATCAATGAGTTCATTAGGTGTTTATTTTGGCCCGCAGGGAATTTACCTCGCAGAAATCAAAGGGAAGAAGTTAGTCAATAGCGCGCAGATCCCGGCTGCTGCTTTTGCCGTGGCGCCGGATGACAAGGTTCCGGAAGAAGTGAAAATCGTCGCTTTATTTAAGGAAGAATTAAGAAAGGCTAAAATTGAAGCCAAAGAAGTTTATCTTGCTCTTTCCGGCTCAGACCTGATTATGCGTACTTTCGAGATCCCCGCCTTGCCTGCCAATGAATTGCCGCAGGCGATTAATTTTGAAATCAAAAAGTATATTCCTTTTAAAGTTGAAGACTTGATTTCGGATTACCAAGTTGAATTTGATAAAACCTCTAACAAGAATTCTATCCTTTTTATCGGTATTAAAAAAGAGTTGATTGAAAAATATATGTCTATCTTTCGGCAATTAGACATTAAAATTGTTTCTTTGGAATACGCGGCCTTTAGTATTCTTAAGCTGATAAATTTATGCGGTGCTCCGGTTAAGGGCGTAACCGCTTTTGTAGATGCCGATATAGAATTAAATGATGAGGCAAATTTTACCGTGGTAGAAAATAATTTTCCGCTTTTTGGCCGGGATATAAAATTAAGCCCCGGACTGGAAGCGCAAGCTGCTAAGCCGGAAGCGGGGATGTTGATCGAAAAGCTGAATACCGAAATCCGTATATCCCTGGATTATTATAACCGTAAATTTATCCATAAGAAAATTAACCGGCTTCTATTGATCAGCAATAAAGATGCGTCTAGCAGTGTGGAGGCATTTTTAAAAGACCTTAATCTCGCTTTCACTTTTGTGGATCCTTCAGGGGTAGTTGGGAAAGGCCCGGTTGTTGAATTGGGGTTATTAAAAGCATTTTCTTGTACTATACCTCAAGCTAAGCCAGCTGTAAAAATTAACCTGCTTGCGATTTGGTCAAAGTTAAGATCAAAACAACAAAGAGACTTCGGGGTTGTGGCAGAGGAAGTTAAAACAGCCTTGACCGGGCTTCTGCCGGAACGCAAGTTTTTAATTATCGCCGGTTTAATTATTTGCGCCGGGGTTGCTGCCGGGATATTAAGAAAAATGCCCTTGCAGCAGGAAATTAATCAGATTATTGCTCGTCGGCCCCAAGGTACAAGCGTGAATGCTCGGCTCAGCTTGAGTGAATTGCAGCAACTGGAGAAAAAGACTGAACAGCAGTTTTCCGATTTGAATAATTTAGTAAAGAAACAGTTATATTTTACTCCCGGCTTATCGGCGATCCCGCAGCTTTTGCCGCCGGGCGTCTGGCTGGAAAGGTTTAGTTTATCTTATAATAATAAAGACAGTAAGCTTGAGTTGCAAGGCAACGTTTTTTTAAACAATAGCCAGCGTGAGGCTGAGGCTTTGGAGAGTTTTATTTCCGCGTTAAAAAGCGATGCAAATTTCAGCAAGATGTTTCCGGTAATCCAAATTGATTCCATGAATACGGTAGATATCCTGGATAAAACCGGCACCCATTTTAATATTTCCGGAGTAAAACAGCAAAAGATGGAAAGGGAAGATGAATCTCAACCTTAGTTTCTTATCGCAAGATAAAAATAAAATCTCAAATTTTCCTGTTTTGATCGTCGCTTTTATTATTGGCTTGTTCATTTATAACAGTATAGCTAAAGACATAACTGTTTTAAATCAACAAAAGCAGGAAGAAATAAAAAAGAACGAACTGAGCAGAAAAATTGTTTCATTGGAAAAAGATATTTCTCCTTATAAAGAGTTTTTGAATAAAAAGAATATGAGCAAGATAATTAATACCATTAATACTAAAGCCGCGGAGTCGCAAATAAAGATTGTTTCTTTTAAGCCTTTACCCGAAGTCAGCCGTCTTAACTATACAGCTTATCCGTTTGACCTTAATATCTTAGCTGATAGCTATAGCGCGATCGGCAGGTTTATTAGTAGCTTAGAGAGCAGCCCGGAGGTTTTTATTATTGAAGACATAGGAATAAATGTTCAGCGGAGTAGCGGTTCCGAAAGCAAAAAAGAAAAATTAACCGTAAATTTAAGATTAAACACGGTGACGGCTAAATGATAAAAAAATTTCAATTAAAAATTACTTTTGTTTTTTTAGGAGTAGTTATTTTATCTTGGCAAAAGGCCGGGATTGCCCAAGAGGAAGCAAAAAATCCAGTTCCTGCTTTACGGCCGGCGGTTGAATATGATGATGCCGGAGCGCGTGATCCTTTTGAAAGCCGGATAGAGGCGGAGAGTGTAAAGAGCGCCCCGGATGAACAGTCCGCCAAATCTGTAGATGCTAAAAAACAGGAATTTGCTAAATTAACCGTGCAAGCGATGATTTTCGGCTCAGGCACGCCGTGCGCGATTATTAACGGAGCAGTGGTTAAAATCGGCTCGGTAATTGAAGAGGCAAAAGTCAGCAAGATAGATAAAAACGGCGTTACCTTATTATATCAAAATGAGGCTTATATTTTACCCGCGCCAATTCAGGCGCAATTGGCTTTAATAAAAGAAAGAAAACAAGGAGGCCCGAATGAGAAATAAATACAAAATAGCGTTTTTGCTGATGCTTTTCTTTTCTAATTTATTGCTGCCAAAGGTGTTTGGTGTCGAGCCGGGTTTATTGGCTGATGCTAAGCCGAGCGGCCTGGTTACGCTTGATTTTCAGGATACCAGCCTGAATGACGTGCTAAAGGTTTTCTCTGTCCAGTCGGGGATGAATTTCATCGCCGCAACTGACTTGCAAGCTAAGGCAGTTACGATGTATGTGGATAAAGTCCCGGTAATGGAGGCGATTAACCAGCTTTTTAAGGCAAATAACCTGGTTTATGAATTAGACGCTAAGTCTAATATTTATATTGTTAAGGATGCGGATGCCGCGCAGCAGCAAACAATAACGCGCGTATTCCCTCTTAAGTATGCCTCTGTTCCCAGCTCGCAGATGGAAACCGAAAAGGCAGATTACCCTAGCGCTTCTAGTTTTGGCGATCAATCTAGCTCGTCTGGCGGTGATAGTGGCGGCGGGAGTGGCGGCAGCAGCAGCAGTGGATCTTCTAAAAAATCTTCCGGCTCGGATAATAAGTCCGGCATTGCTATAGCAGTGCAAAAATTACTTTCCGAAAAAGGTATAATTGTGGAAGACCCCAGGACAAACAGTTTGGTAATTACTGACACATTGCGCAATATGGAAAAAATTGCCGCGGCGATTGCCGCGTTAGATGTACCAACTACTCAGGTTATGCTGGAAGTGGAAATGCTGGATGTTAGTAAAAACGCTATTGACCGGTTAGGGATTAAGTTTACCGATTCGATGAGTACGTCTATGTTTGGGGCAATCGTTAAGGGCGCGATTATCAGCAGCGGTTTTCCCATCCCGGAAAATTTTTATGCGGATAAAAGCGTTACCAAGACTTTTACTTCGGGAAGCGTAGATTTTTCTCAGACTCCCTGGAAACTTTATTTTGATTTTATCAAACAGAATGCCGATGGCCGCATTCTGGCCCGTCCGCGCATCCTTACTTTAAATAACGAAACCGCGGAAATTAAAATTACTACCGACGAAGCGATCGGCAGTATCAGTTTGCAACAAGGGCAGGGTACCTCTTCCAGCACTACAACTTCCGCGGAAAGAGTGCAGACCGGGGTAAGCCTGCGCGTTACTCCGCAAATCAACGCAGAGAATAACGAAATTACTATGTTTATTCTCCCCAGTGTAAAAGACGCGGCAGTAAGCACTTTTGATTCTAAATATAAAGACCCGGAAGAGCGGGCTACTCGTTCAATCGTCCGGGTTAAAGACGGCGAGACCATAATTCTCGGAGGTTTAATCCGCAAAGACAGGTCGGAAACAGTTACTAAAGTCCCTATTTTAGGCGATATCCCTTTATTGGGTAAGGCCTTTACGCATACCTATAAAGACAAAGACAGAGAACGCGAGCTGTTGATTTTTATTACTCCGCGGATTCGTAAGGAGAATGTTGAATCCGAGTTAGTTAAAGCAAAAAAAGCAGCGAGTATGCCCCAGAGAGAGCAGAGTGGGGCTTTAGCTGTGCATAATCCCCGCCAACAGCTGATCAATGAGTATTTAGACCAGCTGGATAAGAAAAAGAAAAAATAATGGCTAAAGAAAAATACCTGCGTCTAGGCGAGTTGTTGATACGGGAAGGCCTGATCAACGCCGCTCAGTTAGAAAAAGCTATTGCTTTGCAGCATCAGCAGGGCGGGCGGCTGGGGGAAGTAATTATCCGCGAGGGATTTGTTAAAGAAGACCAGATGGTCGCGGTTTTGGGCAAGCAGCTGAATATACCATTTTTTACCCTGGGCACCGGTATGCTTAAGCCGGCTTCCGGACAGGGGCTGGAGAAGGTAATTGGTTACGATTTTGCTTTAAAGAATTCCGTCCTTCCGTTATCCCGCACGCTTAATTCGTTGACCGTGGCAATGTCGGATCCTTTGGATATTATTCTGGTAGATAATCTTAAACATATCACTGATTGCGAAATTAATACGGTAATTGCCACGCAAACCGATATTCAAAAAGCAATCGCAGAATTTTACGGTAAATCTGCCATGTTGCAGCAGGCAGTGGATGCTTCTTATGATGCCTCGCGTATTTCCATTCCGGAAATCGGCGGAGATTCGGAAGGGTTGGAATCAGAATTAAGCATGGATAAGCTGATCGCCCGCGCGGAAGAAGCGCCTGTGGTTAAGCTGGTGGATTTGATTATCCGCCAGGCGATTGATGAGCGCGCATCCGATATCCATATTGAACCTTTCCGGGATAAGATTTCTTTAAGGTACCGTATCGACGGCAAATTGTACGAAGTGCCTCCGCCGGCCAAACATCTGCATTTGGCTTTGCTTTCTCGTATCAAGATATTGAGCAAATTGGATATCGCGGAAAAACGGCTTCCTCAGGACGGCGCGATTATGGTTAAAATTGACGAGCGCCAGATAGATATTAGAGTTTCCACCATTCCTACCATTCACGGAGAAAAGGCGGTTTTGCGCATCTTAGACCGCAGCGCCGTAGTTTTGGAATTAGGCCAGATGGGTTTTGAGGCAAAGCAGCTGGAGATTATGCGTAAAGTGATAAACGCGCCTTACGGTTTAGTTTTTATTACCGGGCCCACGGGAAGCGGGAAATCGACTACGCTTTATGCGATCCTAAACGAAATTAAAAATCCCACGAAAAATATTGTCACGGTTGAGGATCCGGTTGAATATAAATTAGACGGGATCAATCAGGTGCACGTTAAGCCGGAGATCGGGCTTACTTTTGCGGTTGCCTTGCGCAGTTTCTTGCGCCAGGACCCGGATATTATGTTGGTCGGAGAGGTGAGGGATTTAGAGACCGCGCAGATTTGCGTGCGTTCGGCTTTAACCGGGCACTTGGTATTAAGCACTCTGCATACTAATGACGCGCCTTCGGCAGTCACGCGCCTGATTGATATCGGAATTGAGCCGTACATGGTCGCGCCTTCGCTTTTATGCATTATTGCCCAGCGTCTGATTCGTAAACTCTGCCCGGATTGTAAAGAAGCGTATGAGCCAGGAGAAGCCGAGTTAAAAAATATTAAAATTAAAAGCGAGTTGATCTATAGGGCTAAGGGTTGCCCTAAATGCGGCTCTACCGGTTATAAGGGCAGGTCTTGTATCGCGGAAGTAATGCCGCTTACCGAAGAGTTGCGCGAATTAGTCAACCAGCGCGCCAGTTTTCAGAAGATCCGCGAGATTGCCCGTCAGCAGGGTATGCAAACATTATACGAATCTGCGATGAATAAAGTTGAGAGCGGAGTTACTTCTTTGGAAGAAGCACTTTCCGTAACGATGGGAGAATAATTAATGCCGCAATTTGCTTATGTTGCCCGCGATGGCAAGGGAGTAAAGGTTGCCGGCGCTGATGAAGCGCATTCCTCCGAAGAATTGGTTATGCGTCTGCAGGCAAAGGGGCTTTTTGTGGTCAGCGTCAAAGACGGCGCGGCCCAGCCGGCTGCGCAGGTCCAAAAACAAACCGTCAAGTTCCAAAACAAGAAAAAAATGCATTCCGGGGTTAATGCCGCGGATATGGTTCTCTTTTGCCGGCAGTTCGCCACTTTGCTGGGCGCCGGAGTTACGGTGCTAAATTGCCTGAAAATATTTTTAAAACAGGTTTCCAGCCGCAAGCTTTTTACTATAATCAGCGCGATGATTAAGGATATGGAAGCTGGTTTGAGCCTGCATGAGGCAATGGCAAAGCATCCGCGCGCGTTTTCTGACCTTTGGGTTAATCTGGTAGAAAGCGGGGAGGCCAGCGGAAATTTAGCTATAGTTTTAAGCCGGCTGGCCGCTTATTTAGAAAGAAATGAAGAGTTTAAAAAGAAAATAATTTCTGCTTTGATTTATCCTTGTATCTTAATGGTCGCTGGTTTAGGCGCCCTGCTTTTTTTAACCATTAAGATTATCCCTACTTTTTCCGAGATGTTTAAGGGTTTTAATGTGCAATTGCCAATTTTAACCGTAATGTTAATGTCTGCCAGCGAACTTATCCGCAAGTATGCGCTGGGGATTTTAATTGCTTTGGTTGTGGGGATATTTTTCTTTAGGCAGTATATTAAGACTAAGCCGGGTCGTAAAACAGTTGAGCAATTACTTTTTAAACTGCCGATGTTAGGCGAATTTTTCCAGGCTATGGCAGTCGAGCGTTTTTCTTCCGGCATGTCTACCTTGGTAGAAAGCGGGGTGCCGATTTTGTATTCTTTGGAAATCAGCGAGCGCAGCTGCGGCAACCTGGTTTTAAGCGAAATTATTCATAGTATCAAAGATGATGTGCGTGACGGTAAGCCCTTAAGCCAGCAAATGGAAAAAACCGGCTTTTTTGAGCCAATGGTAATTCAGATGATTAACGTGGGCGAAGAGATTGGTGAGCTGCCGCAGATGTTTAAGAAAATTAATGAGTTTTATCAGGATTATGTTTCTACTTCTTTAACCCGTTTTACCGCGATGTTTGAGCCAATGATGCTTCTTTTTATGGGCGGGGTGATCGGTTTAATGGTTATCGGGATTTTCTTGCCGATTTTTAAGATTGCTCAGCTGGGAAGCGGCAAATAAAAGATTGACAAAGAATAGCTTATTGTTAAAATAAAAGAAAGGAGGTGAGCCCGAAAAATCATTTTTAAAAACTTCTTGACAAAAATTAAAAAAGGGAGAAAAAATGAATAAAAAAGGTTTTACTTTAATTGAACTTATTGTAGTAATTATCGTAATCGGTATTTTAGCTACTTTTGCCGTTCCGCAGTACATGAAAGCAGTTACCAAGGCAAAAATTGCCAAGGCCAAGAACGCTTTAGCATTGATTGTTAAGGCAGAAGAGCTTTACCGTAATGCCAAGGATACTTATATTAACTGCGCGGCTACCTCAGACGTGATTACCATGGGTACGGATTCTGGCGTTGACTTAGCAGAGCTTACCAATGATGTAGATTGGAATTATTCAGTTGTTAGTGCAAATACCACTTCATGCGGAGCAAGGGCTACTGGTAATAGTACTGCTTCGGTAATAAACGGTAGATATATAACCCTTTGGACTAACGGCACTTGGGCTTCCAGCAATACTACTGTTTTGCCTTTAGAATAATCAGTTCTAGACACAAGGAGAGAAAAATGAATAAAAAAGGCTTTACTTTAATTGAACTTATTGTGGTGGTTATCGTAATCGGTATTCTGGCTACTTTTGCCGTTCCGCAATACTTGAAGGCAACCACTCGGGCGAGAGTTGCTAAGGCCAAAAACGCTTTGGCGCTGATCGTCAGGGCGGAAAAGATGTACCGCACTAAATACGACGCGTATAAGCCAGTTACAGATAATGCTTCGTTGGCTACCGCGACTACCAGTTTAGGTGTTTTATCTGACGTAGGATTAACCAAGCTTACTACAGATACTGATTGGGCTTATACAGTTACTTCTGGAGATGCGGCTACTTTTACAGCAACCGCTACTGGTAAAACAAATAGGCCGGTAATTGATGGTTTGGCAGTTACTGTGGACCAAACCGGATTCTGGGTTATTCCTGAAGCGCTGCAGTAATTAGTTTAAGCGCAAAAGATAAAATATGAAAATTACGCGTAGCTTTACGATCATTGAGTTATTGATCGTGATTATCATTGTCGGAATTTTGGCGAGTTTTGCCGCTCCGGGTTTTTATGGCGCCAAGCTTGAGGCTTTAAAAAAAGAGGCATTTGCCAATTTAAAGCTGATCCAGTCTGCGCAAAAGATCTATAAACTGGAAACCGGCAATTATTATGCTGCTACAGCGGTAAGCGACATTAATGATAATCTCAAGCTTTATTTAAACGCGAATAATTGGACATACGAAACCAAGGCTACTGGATGCGCTCAGGCAACGGGGGTTAGTAATACTTCATTAGTTTATTCTTTGGATATTACTGCGACAGCTGACCCTGCTGCGGTGGCTTGTCCTTAGTTAGTTGTTATATAAATGCAGTCAAGACAAGGGCATCCTTAAAAAGGGTGCCCTTGTTATATCAAAATGAATAAAAGAGGCCTTTCCCTATTAGAAATTGTGGTAGCTAGTGTTATTCTGGCTGTGGTTATGACTGGCTTGGCCGGAGTCTTTGTCGGCGGTAAGCGCTGGGTGCTGCATTTTCGTTCGCGCTCTACCGCGGCAGAATTGGTAAAAAAATTTCTTGATTTTCTTCCCGGTCAGGTGAGGCAGGATCAGTGGTCTACTAATGAGCTGGGCACGCGCGCGATCGCTAACCGGACTAACGGCACCAGTGATGGCCTTGACCGTAATTATATGGCTAATTATACCGCCAGCGACGCGCCGATAGCCAATCTTACCAAAGTTAAAACAGAAATTAAATGGACCGAACCGTCTCTTTAAAACCAGCCGCGCATCAGCGCGGGATTACCCTGATCGAGGTTTTGATTGCGATTAGCCTATTGTCTTTAATCGCGCTCGGTTTAACCAGTATTGAACTTTTTACCCGCAATCATGTGACTAGTTCCAGCCGCCGGGCAAAACTGCAAAATGAAATTTCCTATGCTTTAACTCATATCAGCAAATCGCTGGTTAGGGCAATCGGCAATATTAAAATTGACCATGTTGATGACGATACTATTCTTACAGATATAATCGATACTTACACTGTGCTCGAGCCGTACGATCCATTTTATGGAGGAATAAAGATATATTGCGACGGTCCTTTGGGCGCCCCGGATGGCAAGAGGGGTACCGGAGATTATCGCGTAGCCTATCGCTTCCGCAACGCTACCGCTTCACCGGCAACGGAAAGATACCGTCTTGAATATTGCGCCCATTATATCAGCGGGTCGCCCTCTAATGTTTATGAAGTGATTGCCAATCAGATTACCGCTTTTTCTGCTACGGTAGCCGGACATACTGCCGGAGATCCGACTTCCGGGTCTAATATTGTGAATTTATCTATTACCGCCTGCTGGGATCCAACCCAGGCGCACCATGCCTGCGGGAGTCCGGATAATCCGTCTATAACTATGAACGAATCGGTTTATATGCCTTCAGTTTCTACTAATTAATAACTCCATGCGTAAGTCGAAATCCGGTTTATTTATTTTTACTCTGGTTCTGTTTATTTGCCTTTATTTCCGCAGTTTTAACATAGATTTTCCCCAGCTTTACCAGCAGGCAGAGAATGATATTATCTTGCGCGTTCGCAAAGAAGCTGCTGCCGCGATTGAGGCAAAGTTTCCTTCCTATAGTTCTCTAACTAAATCCCGGCTGATTGAAAAATCGGTTGCTGATTACAAAAAGAGCGATTTATTCGCTTTTGAAACAGACGCAAAATATTCTAAATTAAAAGAAGATTATCAGGATAAAAATAAGCAGACCTTTCTTCAGGAGCTTGACTGCTGGCACTGGGCGCATTATACGCAAAATATCCTTCAGCTGGGCCATCCCTGGGATAAACAGGAGGGCAATAGAAAAATAGATTCGCTTATGCTTAGCCCCTTGGGCTCAACTATAATCTGGCCGCAGTTCCTTTTTTATTTTAGCGCGTTTTTGTATAAGGCCTTTTGTTTGATTTGGCCGATACCGCTTTTCACCTTTCTTTTTTATCTGCCGCTTTTTTATACTTTTTGCCTGCTTACGCTGGTGTTTTTATTTTCTCGCCGGTATTTAGGCGATGCCAGCGCGATCATTGCCTGTTTGGTTGTCGGCCTGGCGCCGATTTTTCTCAGCCGCAGTTTAGCCGGGTGGTTTGATACCGATGTGCTTAATCTGATTTTTCCGTTTTTGGTTGTCTGGGCGTATTTAACTGCGCAAAATTCTCCGAGTGTCAAGCGGGCCGTCTTTTGGCTTGCGCTTAGCGGGTTCTGGGTCGGCCTATTTTGCGCGACCTGGCTTTTTTGGTGGATTAGTTATTTTATAATTATTTTTTACGAAATAGTTGCTTATTTCTTTTTACCCGGAGAAAAGCTGTCCAGCCGGCTACAGAGGATTCTGTTATTTTCTTTGTTTAGCGCGGCCTGGATTTTTATTTTTTGCCGCCAAGCGCCGTTTTTGGCGTTGCCTCAACAATTCTTTTCCAGTTTACTGCTCAATGACAGTCAAGCCGGGTCAGTCTGGCCAAACACTTTTTTTACGGTTTCTGAATTAAGAAAAGTGGATATTTGGGGAATTTGCCGTTTAGTCGGCTCAGAGCCGTTATTTTTTTCTGGCTTGGCCAGTATGGTTTTGTTATTTTTAAAGAGAAAAAAATACGCTAGTTTTAAACAGCGGGTAATCATAATTTTTGTGGCTTGGTTTGCGTTGATGCTCTTTGCATGTACCAAGGGCAGCCGGTTTGTCATTTTTCTGCTGATTCCGCTGGGCATTTGTTTTGGCTGTTTGATGGAGGATTTGGTTTACGCACCTCCGCGGAAAAATAAGCTATTTTTTAATTTGCTTATTGTGTTGATCCTCCTGGTCACTTTGTTGCCGCTGGTTAGGTCGGCGGAAAAAAAGGCCAAAGAATCTTTACCGATGATGGACCGGCAATGGTACGCCCTTTTGGAGCATTTGCGCTTGAATACCCCTCAAGACGCGGTAATTAATTCCTGGTGGGATTATGGCGATTGGTTTACCGCGGTTGCCAACCGGCCGGTAATTATCGATGGGCATACTCAGGAATATCCGCAGTCGTATTGGATGGCTAAGGCATTGCTTTCGGATAGCGAGGAAGAGGCAATAGCCATCTTGCGTATGCTTAATAATGCCGCTAATCAGCCGTTTGAAACAATTAACCGGTATTTACACGATCCGTACAAATCATTATTTATTTTAAAAAAGGCGCTTGCTAGGCCGCAGGAAACCAGCAAGATATTAGAGCAGTACTTGCCTGCTGAAGCAGCTAAGGAAGTAGGGGCTATGCTTTTAGCTAAGCCGAAGCATAAGGCGTATTTCATAGTTGACGGGACAATGATTTTTAAAATGCCGGCAATTTCTTATTTGGGAACTTGGGATGCGGCTAAAGTTTATCTGGCGAAAAATATGAAAAAAGGTAGGGTTAATTTAGATGGTTTGGTATCGATGGGAATTGAAAAAGAGCATGCCAAATTGATTTACGAAGAGGCCAAAGTGATTCCTAAAAAAGGCCTTAGTCAGTGGGCATCCAGACCTTTAAAATTTTATTCCAAGGAAATTCCGGGAGAAAAATTCGCCGGCAGCATAATTTTTAAGGATTTTATGGCTTATTCTCCGGAAAGCAAGGAAATTAAATTTTTTAGCCGTCTCAAGAGCGAAGAAGGCGGAAAAATAAAGGAATTTTATCTTTTTGAAAATAATCAGGTTGTTAAAAAGTCCGGCCAGGCTAATGGTAAGTCGCCGGCTGCCTTGATCTATAATAATAACACCGATTATTACGTTGTTGTCTTAAG
>JAKAMF010000079.1 GCA_021813045.1 bacterium
CACTAGGTTTTTTTATCGCTCCGATTATGATCGCTTCTAATACAATCATTCATAAAACCAGCGAGAGCCAAATGCTCGGCAAAATTTTCAGTTCTTTAGAGATAGTCATGCATTTGGGCTTTTTGATTTTTATGTTTATCAGCAGTATTTTAGCGGAAAAATTTTCTAATTCTGCGATCTTGGTGATTGTCGGCTGGTTAATCGTAATCTTAGGGGCAGTGAATTTATTTCAGCACCGTAAAATATCATGGTTAGATTAGAAGAAAATAAAAAATTTACCGAAAATAGGCCGATTGAAAAGTTGCCTTTACCAAAACTGGTTTATGTTCCCTTGATCCAGCATTTAGGCAAACCCTGTGAGGCGGAAGTTAAGGTTGGGGATGTGGTAATGCTCGGCCAGCGCATCGGCTCAATTGAGGCCAAGGCAGTGCACAGCCATATCCACGCTTCGGTTTCCGGTAAGGTATTGGCTATAGATAATTGGCCGCATCCGGTTTTGGGTACGGCTAAGGCAGTGGTGATTGAGAATGACGGAAAAGATCAAAAGGCTCAAGGCACTGTGCTCAGGGCACAAGAGGAAGTAGACAGGTTAACCGCCCAAGATATCCGCGATATTGTTTTTGAGGCGGGGGTTGTCGGCATGGGCGGGGCAAGTTTTCCTACGCATATTAAGCTTAACCCGCCTAAATCAGTAGAAACCTTGATTATTAATGGCGCGGAATGCGAGCCGTACCTGACCAGTGATTCCCGGTTGATGATAGAAAAGACCGCGGAGATTATTAAGGGGATTGAGCTGGTAAAAAAGTGCGTGCGCGCCAAAGAAGTGATCATCGCCATAGAAGAGAATAAGCCGGAAGCGATAAAAGATTTTGAAAAGGCGGTAGCAGGCACGGAGTATAGGGTGCGGGTATTGGAATCGGCGTATCCGCAGGGCGGAGAAAAGCAGCTAACGCAAAATATTTTAGGTAAAGAGATTCCGCGAGGCAAGCTTCCTTTTGATATCGGCACCAGTGTTCAGAACGTAGCCACGGTTTTTGCGATTTATGAAGCGGTTTATTTGGCCAAGCCTTTATATGAACGCGTAGTTACGGTAACCGGCCCTTGTGTTGCTAATCCGAAAAACCTTTTAGCGCGCATCGGCACGCAGTTTAAGGACTTGATTTCTTTTTGCGGGTTAAAACAAGACCCGATTAAAATAATTTCCGGCGGCCCGATGATGGGCATTGCCCAGTATACTGACCAGGTGCCGGTGATAAAATCAACTAACGGAATCCTGCTTTTGGATCAAGAGCAAACCAGTAGTTTTACAGAAGTATTTTGCAGCCGCTGCGGAAATTGCGTGCGGGCTTGTCCAGTTGGGCTTTTGCCAACGCTGATCAATTTATCCTGCAAGAAGAAAAATTGGCAAAGCGCTAAATTTTACGGCGCTTTGGATTGTATAGAATGCGGATTATGCAGTTATGTTTGTCCTTCCAATATAAATTTGGTACAGTCAATCAAAAGGGCAAAAATGGAGATTCCTAAATGAAGACGATTGTGCGCTACGGGTTTATTTTAGGAGTAATTTGTGTTTTGTCCAGCGGGCTTCTCGCCGGAGTTAACGCGCTTACTCAAGATAAGATTATCCAGCAGCAAAAGGAAGAAGAAGAGAAGACTTTAACTCAGATCTTACCTGGGGCAAGCCGCTTTGCGGCGGTCAAGGCCGCGGATGAAGAGATAATTTATTTCAAGGTTTATGATAAAGAAGATAAATTGATTGGCTTGGCCTTTAAGGCCTCGGGCAAAGGCTATTCCAGTACAGTAGAGACTATGGCAGCGATGTCACCGGATGGCAAGATCACTGGAATAAAGATTATTAGCCAAAGCGAGACGCCCGGCTTGGGCAGCCGGATAGCCCAGCCGTCTTTTGGCGAGCAATTCAGAGCCAAAAACATTGCGGATTTAAACCAGGTTCAGGCAATTACCGGGGCAACGATTTCTTCCCGCGCGGTAATTAATTCGGTAGAAAAAAAAGCTAAAGAAGTAATGGAGATGGTCAAAAATGGAAAATAGATTAATTGTTTCGCCTTCTCCGCACGCGCATATAGATGATTCTGTCGCCAAAATTATGTGGGCAGTGTCTTTGGCGCTTCTGCCGGCAGGCGCGGCCGGGGTTTATTTTTTTGGGCTTAAGGCGCTTTGGATAATTATTTTGGGTATTGTTTCAGCAGTGGCAACCGAGATTATTTTACAAAAATTATCCAAAAGTAAAATAACTGTTTCTGACGGCAGCGCATTTTTGACCGGATTACTTTTAGCTTATAATCTGCCTCCGGGCGTGCCTTTCTGGGTGCCGATAGTCGGTTCATTTTTTGCGATCTTTATCGGTAAATTTGTCTTTGGCGGGTTAGGTAAGAATATTTTTAACCCCGCCTTGGCGGGACGGGCATTTCTCATGGCCTCTTGGCCGAGCTTAATGACTACTTTTGTTAAGCCATTCGGCTATAAATATGACGCGATAACCAGCGCCACGCCTTTAGCCGCGCTCAAAGAAGGTAAGGTTATGGAACATATTTCTAATCTTAATTTATTTTTCGGCAATCGCCCGGGCTGTATCGGAGAAGTGTGTGTTTTAGCGCTTTTAGCTGGCGCAGTATTTTTATTAATTAAAGGTTATATCTCCTGGCATATCCCGTTTTCTTTTATTGGCACTGTGGGATTTTTTACCTGTGTATTCGGGGCCAAGGGTTTGTTTAACGGAGATTGGTTATTTCATATTTTATCCGGCGGATTGATCCTCGGCGCGTTTTACATGGCCACGGACTACGTCACTTCGCCTTTGACGCGCAAAGGGCAGATTATTTTTGGCATTGGCTGCGGGTTGATTACCGGGGTAATTCGGCTTTGGGGCGGTTATCCGGAAGGGGTTTGCTACGCAATTTTAATTATGAACGCGGCCACGCCTTTAATTGACCGTTATGTGCGGCCGAGAATTTACGGGACAAAATGAAAAACCTGATTAGAGAATTTGTGAAAGGTATTACGATTGAGAACCCGACCTTTGCCTTGGTCCTGGGTTTGTGCCCGACTTTGGCGGTTTCCAGCTCGGTGGGCAATGCCATTGGTATGGGTGTTTCGGCTACCTTTGTTTTATTGGGTTCAAATATAATTATTTCTTTAATCCGTAAATTAATTCCCGATCAAATACGCATACCTTGCTTTATCGTTGTAATCGCTACTTTTGTTACTATTGTTGAGATGCTTCTGAAGGCATATTTTCCTGCTTTGAATGCTTCCTTAGGTATTTATGTGCCTTTAATTGTAGTTAATTGTATTGTCTTGGGCCGCGCCGAAGCCTTTGCCTGCAAAAACCGGGTTTTGCCTTCGATCGCCGATGCCTTGGGGATGGGTGTTGGTTTTACCATTGCCTTGACAATTATTGCTACTATCCGTGAGGCACTAGGCGAAGGCGAAATTTTAGATTTTAAACTTATTCACGGTTTTGATCCGGCGGCAGTTTTTATTTTAGCTCCGGGCGCGCTTCTGACATTGGGGCTTTTAATTGCCGCGGTTAATTGGTGGCACATTCGTAAAAAAGATAACAAAGAAATCAAGAAATTAAGTTGCCACGAAGGAGTTTGCGATGGATGTAAGTAAATTTATGGCGATTATGATTTCCATGGTTTTTATTAATAACTTTATCCTTTCAAAATTCCTTGGTCTTTGTTCTTTTATCGGAGTGTCTAAAGAAATCAAGCCAGCGGTTTCCATGGGAATTGCAGTCACTTTTGTGGCGACGATGTCCAGTATTATTACCTGGTTTATCTACCGTTTTTTATTAATACCTTTTAATATCACTTATTTACGTACGATCGCCTTTATTTTAGTAATTGCCAGTTTTGTGCAATTTGTCGAGATGGTAATTCGCAAGACATCTCCTCCGTTATATAAGGCGCTGGGTATTTATCTGCCTTTGATTACGGTCAACTGTGCGATACTCGGCGTGGCGGTATTAAATTCCGAGACATTTTTTATCGGGAAAACCACAATGTCGGGGAGTTTCTGGATGAGTGCTGTGCAGGGATTTTTTGCCGGTGTAGGCTTTCTTTTGGCCATGGCTTTAATGTCTGGCATCCGTCAGCGCTTGGAGTTGATTGATTGTCCGGAATGCCTGAAAGGCGTGCCTTTAGCGTTTGTTATCGCGTCTTTAATGAGCTTGGCTTTTATGGGTTTTAACGGGTTTAAATTTTAAAATGAATATATCAATTCCTATTTTAGTCCTGGGTGGTTTAGGTATTGTTTTTGGGGTTGGTTTAGCCATTGCTTCCAAGAAGTTTTGCATAGTGATCGATCCGCGTATTACCGAAGTTTTTAGCCATTTGCCGGGTGCTAATTGCGGGGCTTGCGGTTTTCCCGGATGCATGGCTTTTGCCGAAGGCTTGATCCAGGGGACCTGTACAGTTGAAAAATGCGCGGTTTCCAATGAAGAAAAAAGGCTGGCCATCGGTAAGATTCTGGGGATAGAAGTAAAGGCCAAGGTTAGACGGGTAGCGGTTTTGCATTGCTCAGGCGGAAAAAACCGAGTCAAAGATAAATTTATTTATAAGGGGATTACGGATTGCTTATCGGCGAATTTGGTCATGCAGGGGCCCAGGGCCTGTGTTTACGGCTGCATTGGTTTTGGTTCTTGTCTGGAAGTCTGCCCGTTTGATGCGATCAGCATGAATAAGGAGAATCTGCCGGTAGTGAATGAAGATAAATGCCGCGCCTGCGGAAAGTGTGTGGCAATCTGCCCGAAAAAACTTTTTACTTTAACTGCTATTTCAAAAGATTACGCGGTGCGCTGCCGGTCGCTTGATTTTGGCAAAAAAGTAATGGATGTTTGTAAGGTTGGCTGTATCGGCTGCCGTAAGTGTGAAAAGGCCTGTCCGATTCAGGCAATTAAAATAACCGATAATCTGGCAGTAATCGACTATAATCTTTGCGATAACCGGGGGGAATGTTTTAAGGCTTGTCCGACCGGCGCGATC
>JAKAMF010000013.1 GCA_021813045.1 bacterium
AGTATGCCGGCGCTTATTGGCATCAAAAGGCGAAATCCGCACCAGCCGGTGCACCCCTCTCTCCGCCTTTAAATAACCGTAGGCATAACTGCCCTCGATCAAAAGTGTAATATTTTTTATTCCCGCCTCTTCGCCTTCCAGTAAATCTATGGTCCTGACTTTAAAGCCGTGATTTTGCGCGAAACACCCGTACATCCGAAAAAGCATACTTGCCCAATCGCAGGCCTCGGTGCCGCCGGCTCCGGCATTAATGCTTAAAATCGCGCTATTGGCATCGACCGGGCCGCCGAGAAGCGTGGCGAATTCCAGTTTTTCCAATTGGCCGGCTAGAATTTCGCTGCCCTGTTTTAATTCTTTAAGCAAACCGGATTCTTCCGGAAGGGCAATTTGGGCTAAATCGCTTAATTCCTGGTATTTCAACCAAGCAACCTGCCAAGGTTCTACGCTTGATTTTAATGCCTTTAACCTCTTAACTATTTTTGCTGAAGCCTCCGCGTCATCCCAAAAACCCTGGGCAGACATTTCCGCGGAAAGCTCTTCGATTAACTTGGTTTTTGTATCGACGTCAAAGATAACCCCGGAGCTGCTGCAGGTGGGTTTGGATTGCTGAAAGCTGAACTTTGATCTCTTCTAACATTACTTCCTCCGTAGGTTTATCTCTTTTTAATCCCTTTAAGCAGCAGGGCAAATTCTTCTTTGTTGTCGCAAAATTCTTCGGCTGATTCAGCGGTGATTTTATTCTGATTAACTAAATGAACCAAGGTTTGATTAAATGACTGCATGCCGAAGATACTTCCGTCTTCAATAAAATGGGGAATCTCATAAATTTTATCTTCACGGATCAGGCGTGCGATAGACGGGCTTAAAAGCATAGTTTCATAAGCCGGCACGCGACCCGGCTGACCTTTCTGGGGAACTAAGCGCAAAGACATCACGCCTTTTAAAAGCGAAGATAGCTGCATCCTTACCTGCGCGTGCTGATAAGGCGGGAAAAAATTCACAATCCGCTCAACAGTTTGCGCGGCATTAATCGTATGCAAAGTAGCTAAAACCAAAACTCCGGTTTCCGCAATAGTCAAAGCCGCAGACATAGTTTCTAAATCGCGAATGTTCGCGATATAAATCACGTCCGGACTTTGTAAAGTAAAAGCACGCAAGGCCGTGGCATAGGATTGCACGTCTGTTCCCAGCTCGCGCTGGTTAATCACAGAATTTTTGTCTTTAAAGGTAAATTCGATCGGCTCTTCTATGGTAAGAATGTGCTTTTCGTAAGTAGAATTAATATATTCGATCAAACTGGCAATCGTGGTGGACTTGCCGCTGCCGGTAGATCCGGTCAAAATTATCAAACCCCGCGTTTCCATGGCTAATTTCTTGCAAACTTCCGCAGGCAGGTTCAATTCTTCAAAAGAGCCGATCTGATTGCGGATATTCCTGATAATAATCGACGGCCAGTTGCGCTGCATAAAAATACTTACGCGGAAGCGGCGTTGGAATTCTTCCAGATAGACGGCAAAATCAATGTCTAAATTAGCCTTAAAAAGCTCTCTTTGTTTGGCGGTGGTGAGCTCTTCCGCAGCTTTAATTACATCGTCCAGCGTTAAAGTCTCTCCGCCGGCCGCTTTTACTTTTCCGTCGATCCTTAAATGAGGCACTCCTCCGGCACGGTAAAATAAATCCGAGGCCTCAACTTTAATCATCTCAGCCAAAAGCTCTTTAATTTTCATACCCTCTCCTGCTTTTTATTTTTTTACTTTCTTACTTTTTTTATTATACATCATTTTGGCGATTTGTCTTTCTAAATCTAAGAGCAGCCTTTTCTTATTTATGCCTTGAGAATACCCGCCGATCGCGCCGCTTGCAGCAACTACCCGGTGACAAGGGATAACCAACGGCCAGGGATTTTTCTTTAAGGCGCTGCCCACAGCGCGGCTGGCAAGTGGCGAGCCGATTTTCCGGGCAACCCACTGATAAGAGCGGGTCTGCCCCAAGGGAATTTTTAATACCGCTTTGTAAACCCTTAAATCAAATTCTGTCATTTTCCGATTATCTTTTTTCTTCTCAATAAATGATGGTAGGCCTGCGCGAACCGGTGCGCCTCATCGCGCACGCGGCGGATCAAGTTTAACGCCGGACTGCCTTCTTTTAATTTGATCGGCTGGGTTTTACCCACAGCGTAAATATGCTCGAATTCTTTAGCAATGCTGATCAGAGGAATATCTAACCCCAGCTCGCGGAGCACCCCTAAAGCAGCAGCCAAATGCCCCTTACCTCCGTCGATCAGGATTAAATCCGGCAAGGCCCTGTTTTCCTGTTTTAACCGCCGGTAGCGCCGGAAAACTATTTCCCGCAGCATAGCGTAATCATCGATTATTTTTTCCAGTTTTACGCGAAAGCGGCGGTAATTATTTTTATCTGACTTGCCCTGCCAAAAACTGACCATTGCCCCGGTCGCCTCTTTACCGGAAAGATTGGCAATATCAAAACCTTCGATGCGTTGCGGAAGATTTTTTAATTTCAAAATATCCTGTAAATGCTCCAAGCCGCCGAAAAATTCCTGGCGGCTCTGCCGAAAAACGCTTAAAGCGCTAATCTGATCCCTGATCTTTGCCGCTTCCTCGAAATTTCTTTCCATCGCGTAATTTTTCATTTTTTCCGTTAAGAGATTGATCAACTCTTCGTATTTCGATCCTAGGAATAATTTAATTTCTTTGATCAATGCCTGATATTGCTGACGGCTAATTTTATTGGCGCAAGGCCCGGGACAAAGCTTAAGCCGGAAATAAAGACAGGGCTTATCCGGCAGCGTTTTACAGCTGCGAAAACCAAAAATCCGGCGCGTTACCTTTAAAGCCTGGCGCAAACTTACCGAATCGGTAAACGGCCCGTAATAGAATGATTTATCGCCTGGCTTGGCTATCTTGCGGCGGCAAACCGCAACAATCGGAAAATCTTCATTGGTGATCCGCAGCAAGGGAAATGATTTATCGTCTTTGGAAATAACATTGTAATGCGGCTGTTTGCTTTTGATCAATACCGATTCTAATAATTCGGCCTTGGTCTCTGAGGGAGTAAGAATATATTCCAAATCAGCGATTTTCGCCACCAAGGCCTGCGTCTTGGCAGAAAGAAAGCGCGTAAAATACGAACTCACCCGCTTCTTCAACGACTTGGCTTTGCCGATATAAATAATCTTGCCTTCAGCGTCCTTATAAATATAAACACCCGGGGCATCCGGCAGTTTAGCAATTTTCTCTTTAAGATTAATATCCATATTTTATTTCTTATTTTAGCTTTTGCTCTTTGCTCGCTGAAAATTTACTGGCCGTGCGCTACGGTTTACTCCTCGTTCGCCAGCAAAAATTCACCATATTTGATGGCTGGAGTCAGTTTTTGCGCTCACTCGTCGTAAATCCTTGCGCACCAAGTTTAACCAATTGGCGTAATTTTCAATGCTCGCTAAAGAGCAAAAGCTAAAATTTATCTATAAATCTGATACTTATAATCTTCTATAAATGAATCTACCCTATTTTTGAATTCAGCAGCGGATGACGTGGGCTGTCCCGGAGCGGGGCATAAAGGCGACGAGCGGGCACGGTGTCCCGCTCGTCTTATTTTACAAATTTAAGCGGGACGAGCGAGGAAGCCGATATGAGCGCAGGCCCCTGTAAGTAGAGTTACGGCGGCCCGCCACGCTTTTTGGCGGGCCGGTGCGCACGCTGGGCGCACCCAAGCGTCCCCGCGAGGGACAGCCCGCGACAGCCGCTGTATTACTAGCAAATACTTAGAAAGATCAATATTGCTTCTTCCGCAACAGATTAATCGCCTCGCGGATTTCGCGCACGCGCAGGAGAAAACAAAATGCCGAGTAAGAAACTAACGCGCAAACTATCAGCAGGCCAAGAGTACAGGCCTTTCCGCCAAGCCCGTAAGCAGGAAAAATATGTTGCCGCCAAACCAGTCGGCAGGCCAGGCCCATAGCCAGTGATGCCAAAGACATACGAATAAAGCTGGAAATGATCTCTTTCAGCCCCAACCCACCGAGCTTTCTGCGCAACTTTATAAAGAGAATAACACAGCAAATAATCCCGGAAAGAGAAGTCGCCAAAGCAATGCCGGATATTTTTAAGGGGAACATCAAAATAGTGTTAAAAATGATATTTAGAACTAACCCTAAAAAAGAAATCTTGGCCGGAGTGGCCGTGTCTTTGAGCGCAAAAAAACAGGACTGCAGTATTTTGGCCGCTCCGTAAGCAAAAAGTCCGATCGCGTAAAAAAACAATACTCTAGTGGTCATCTCCACCGAATAAGCATCGAATTTGCCGCCGCCGAAAAGCAGGTAAACCAAAGGCCGGCTGAGCGACATCAACCCCAAAGAAGCCGGCAGCATAACCAGAAAATTTAAACGCAAAGCCCAGGAAAGCGAATGCTTGATCTCTTCTTTGGTTTCCGACAAGGCCTGTTGGGAAAAAGTCGGCAGGATCGCCTGGGAAATAGCATTAGAAAATATCCCGATAGGGAATTGAATCAAGCGGTAGGCAAAATACAAAGCCGCTACGCCTCCCTCGCCCACAAAAATAGTCAGCGAACCAAAAGCCGAATCAACAAAATTATTCAGCTGGTAAATTGCCGAACTGAAAAGCCGCGGCAGCATTAATTTTTTAATCGCAGTTGCGCCGGGATGTTTAAAGCGTTTCAAAAAATCCTGAAAAGTAAAACCTTTTTTAAACAAAACCGGAACCTGCACTGCCAGCTGCAGCAGGCCGCCGGCTAAAATACCCAAAGCCAATCCTTTAATCCCTTCGCCGAAAATCAGCGCGCAAATAATAATCGCGATATTCAACAGGCAGGGCGCGAAAGCCGGAACAGAAAATGTCTTTAAAGTATTTAAAATAGCGGTAGCATAGGCTGCCAGGCAGATTAAAATAACATAAGGAAAAATAATCCTGGTTAATAAAACTGTAGCGGCTAATTTTTGCGGATCAGCCGCAAACCCGGGAGCAATCACACGCACAACCAGCGGCGCAAAAATTATCCCCAGCAAAGTAACCGCGGTCAAGGTCACTAAAAGCAGGTTTAAAACAACATTGGCCAGCTCCCAGAATTCTTCTTTACTGCGCTTAAGATGGTATTCACTAAAAACCGGGACAATCGCGGCATTGGCCGCGCCCTCTCCTAATAGATCACGGAAGAGATTAGGGATCCGAAAGGCAATTACAAAAGCCTGGGCATAAAGATAGACTCCGCATAAACGCGCGATAACAATATCCCGGATAAAACCTAAGACGCGCGAACATAACGTAGCCAGACCAATAACACCTGCGGATTTAATTACGTGGTGGTGAGGATGAATTGGGCTAGAATTGTGTGTTGACATGCTTGGCGAATTATGGTATAAATTAGCAAAATTAAAATAAGGAGATTAATATGCCTAGACGTAAAACCTCAATCCAGACAACTCGTGCCGATAAAAGAAAACATTACCGCAACCTGAAAGTCAAACAACAGCTCAAGAAAACCATGAAACATTTTCAGGAACTCTTGGCTGCGAAAAGTTTTGACGAAGCCAAGAAGGTGCTGGTCAATGTTTTTTCACAGCTGGATAAAGCGGCCAAAAAACAAATCATTCATTCCGGCACAGCTAACCGTAAAAAATCGCGTTTAGCCAAAAAATTATCCAAGAGCAAATAATTAACCGCGGGCAATCCCGCAAAGGCCGATTACCAGCCTCTCTAAAGCCAGATCCGGCTTCAGCCTTCCGGTTTTAATATCGATATCGCAAACTAAAAGCGCTTTAATCCTCTTTTGCTGCCGCGGCGTAGCCAACCCTTGTCTTTCCCAAAGCGCGCGCAGGGCTCCCAAGATCATTTCCGGTTTCTTCCCGCTGTCTAATAACTGATTTAGCGCCTGCAAAGCCGGCTGGGTCTTTCTTTCTTCAATATAGTCCTTTAAAGCAAATGTATCCGGCTCGGCAGCCGCCTGTTTAAAACGGCACACTTTAGCGTGGCGGGAAATTTCCGCAATAAAGCTATCTTTAGGTTCAACCCGGCTAAAATCCAGAACTAAAACATTAGTGGGATAAGGCTGGAGGGAATATTTAAGCAAAAAATCCTGCAGGTCTTCTTTCAAATCCTGTGCTTGCCGGATAACTGTAATTCTTTTGGCCGACTTAACCGGCAAGGCCAAAAGCCTTTCCTGCAAAACGGATAAACTTAACTCGCGGCCATAGAATAAATCTAAATTAAAATCTGCCTGGCTTTGGCCAAGGTGGGATTCTTTAATCTTTTTTAACTCGCGGGATTTTTCATCTTGCTGCTGGCCAAGAAATAAATAAATCATAAGCTACCATTGCTCAACCGTACGCTCAACAATCCGGCGCGCCAAATCCTGGATCGAATCAGCTATGGCTTTATCTTCGGAACTGGCCTGAGGCCCGGTAACAAAATAACTGAAATCTCCGGTATAGCCGCTTTCTTCCCAGATCTTACGGTTCTCTTTAACATCCAAAAGAGAAATATTCACGATCATATTTAAACGATACTCGACAACATTGTCGTTGTCGTCATAACGCAGCGGATCGCGCCGGAATTCCTGGATATCCCCTACTAAAATTAAATCCGCTTTATCTTTTTCCACAACCTTAAGGTTACCATCGAACATATAGCGGTCGATTACCGCTTTGGTTACGTCAGTTTCTAAATGCGGACGGTACACTTTATATTTATCTCCGGTATCAGATTGAGAAATAAACTCAATCTGATTAGTAAAAGGCGTGATATAAATTGTGCGGTACTGATTGGAGATCATCGAACGCGTAGTGTAACCGCAGCCAAAGCTATTTAAAGACAGATAACAGGCGGCAAATAATAAAAATAAATTACGGATTGGATTTTTTCTTTTTAGTTTTGGGCTCATCTTTTTTCTCCATCTTCTTCAATAAAGCGTCCAGGCTCTTCTGCGCCTTAGGGGCAGCCTTGGTCTGCGGATAATTCGCAATTGTCTCTTCGTAATAAATCTTGGCCGCGTTATAATCCTTTTGTTTTTCGTAGAAAGCCGCGATCTTATAATTACTCTCCGCCTCTTTTTCGTTAATATCGCGGATATTCTTTTCCGCAGCCTCGGAAAGCATCGCGTCAGGATGATCCCTGACAAATTCCTCAAATTTATCCTTGGCTTCGCCGGCGGCGCCCTGGTCGTAATCGGGCCCGCGCGAAATCGCCTGACGGCAAGTGGCAATCTGGTATTTTGCCGCGTCCACCCATTCGCTATCCGGATAATTGGCAATTACCTTATCAAACGCCTCCTCAGCTTCAAAATAACGCATTAGTTCCTTAAGGACTAACCCGAGTTTATATTGCGCCTTGGGAGCCAGCGGACCATAAGTAGAATTCTCGATTACCTTAGTGAAAATTTCTATGGAAGGATTCTCAACCGGCAAAACCACGCCAAGCGCTTTGCGCTTTTCGCCGGACATAAATAATTCTCCGATCTGATATTGACGCTCAATAATTTCCTGAATACGCTCGGAAAAAGGATACTTGTCTACTACTTTCTGGTAAGCCAGAAAGGCCTCGTAATATTTCTTTTGTTCCTCTTCTAAACGGCCGAGATAATATTGGCTTTCTGCCGCTTCTTTGGCCTTGGGGTAACTCTTTAATAATTTTAAAAACTCCCGCTTGGCCTCGTCATAGCTTTTAATCTCATAAAACTGCATCGCCACCTTAAACTGTTCCTGCGGCGTGGGTTTTACTTCTGTTTTAGGATTCACCCACTTGTTAGTTTTCGGCGTCCAAATCCAATAGGCCTGGGCCGGCGGGATAAAAAAAGCCCCCCCGATCAGTAAAATAAGGATAATTTTAGTTCGCATAATAGGTTAACTTTAACATAGTAGATGGTAAATGTCAACCCCAAGAAAAGCTGGCCAAGGGCAGGCTGAGTAGAATGCTATTTAGCGCCAAAAGCAGAAAAACAACCAGTTTTGCGCTGGCGGCAAAAAGCGCAGCCGCGGGCGGAAAAATCAAGCTGACAGCCACCAGGCTAAAGCCGCAAAAAGTAATCAGGGAAGCCAGCGGCACAATAAAAAGATTGGCTAAAACCGTAACCGGCGAAAAGAACTTAAAATAATAAGCGATAAACCCGACTGTACCCAGCCAGGCAGATAGAGAAACCAGCGTATTTTCACTGATAAACTTCAGGAGCTTATTCCGGTAATGATTCATCCGCAAGAAAACTTTAATCCGCGGGTAAATAAAAGCGATTGCCAGCACACTGGCAAAAGAAAGCTGAAAACCGATATTGGATAACTGGCCGGGGTCAAAACCCAAAATCAACAAAGCGGACAAACCCAGAGAATTATAAATATCCGGCTGCCTTTGGAATAGATACGACAAAAGAAAAACACCTGACATTACAGTCGCCCGCACTATCGGAGTAGAGGCGCCGGTAACCAGGCAATAAAACAGGCTAAAGAGCAAAGCCAGCGCCAGCCGCAGCTTACGCGGGAAGCGGAAAATTTTTAATACCAGATCAACCATCAAAACAACTATTCCGACATTTAAACCGCTGACCACCAGAATATGCACGGTGCCGGTCCTGACCATGGCCTGATAAAGATGTTTCGGTAAATTGTCCTTTCTACCCAGAACCATTGCCTCAATCACTCCCGCGCTGATTCCCCCAAGATACCGGCGGATCCGGCGGGTAAATTCCTCCCTTAGGTAAAAACTAAATCTGCGGGCCGATAAAAACAAGCTCTTTTTAATTTCAACCGGCTGAAATATTTTAACGCGCATATCCGCGGACACTTTTCCGCGGGAAAAATATTTTCGCGGCCTTTGCAAGCTGCCGTTAAGAATAAGGCTGTCCCCATAACTTATGCCCTCCGATGCAGATAAGCGCACGAAAATATTCCCGCAGCAGGATTGGTGTAATCCGTTATATTGCACTTGCCGGCTGCAAAAAATAAATTCTGTTTTTCCTCCGGAATTTTCCGGCGGAGAGCAAACAAATCCTTTAACCAGATATTCACCCGGCTGAAAATTAATTAACCGGGCAATATCACAGTTGTCCGGCTGATGGCGCCACGCGCTGACTGCCATGCCTAAAAAAAATAACGCTCCGAAAATAAATATTTTTCGGTGAAAAAATAAACAAAAGCCGGAAAGTAAAACAAGCGGAATAAAATTTATTTTTAAGGCTTCCTGCGCAGCAATGCCTAAACTAAAAATAAACGCGAATATAAATAGCGGCCTTTTCACGGTTAATCCAGATAAAACGAGCCTTTAATTTTTTCCAGCCGCGGCTTAGTCAATCCCGGAACCGCTTCTAATTCGCTTAAGTCATTAAACCCCTGTTTTTGCCGGCGGTATTCCAAGATACGCGCCGCGGTTTTATCCCCGATCCCGCTGACGCTTTTTAAGTCCGCCAAATCAGCTTTATTCAAGTTAATCTTGCCGGTATTCTGGCTGAAATTGATTAAAATCCTCGGGCGAAAACTGACCTTGCGCCAAAAATTTATTGCCAGCCCACAAAGGCAGACCGACAACAAAAATACCATCACCTGCTGTTCCTGTTTAGTTAGATTTAACATCTCTCAACCCTCCTATCGTAATAGACGGATCAAAACCAAGAATCTAACGATTTTTGTTGAAAAATTACGGACTAAGAATATACTAGAATTATCAGTGATGTAATTGTGCGCAGGCGGCAGAAGATTGAATTTTAGCTTTTGCGCTAAGCGAACATTGAAAATGCCGCCAATTTGTTAGGTTTGGTGCGCAAGGATTTATGACGAGCGAAGCGCAGGCGGCGTATTTTAAACTCATCATCTGCCTAAAGCGAGGAATAAACCGTAGCGCACGGCCAGGCATTTTCAGTGAGCGTGCGCAAAAGCTAAAATAAGAAATGTGGGGTCAATCAGCCGACAGGACCCGCGCAATAAATAACGCTATTTCTAGGAGGAACTATGGAACTCAAAAAACTGGAAGAAAAAACTAAACGGGATTTTAATAACGCGGTTTCTTTGATGGCAATTATCCCTTTATTGGTTTTTGTTTATCTGATCGGCGGGAAAATCGCTTCGCTTTCCGCGCTTAACGGCGAGGTCGGCTATATTTTGCTTACGGTGATGGCGATCGTATTAACCGGAATATTTTTGGGCAAACAAACGCTCTGGGGACTGGTCAGCCAGATTTTTCGTATGCAAAACGAACTGCTGGAAAAGAACCGCCTGAGCGCGATCACAGAAACCGTGCTCACGCTGGGCCATGAAATTAATAACCCGCTTTTAGCCATGCAGGGTAACCTCAGTTCGCTGGAAGAAGAATTGGCCAATTCGCTGGCCAAAGAAAAAATCAGCAAGATCCGCAGCCATTGCGAAAGAATCATGGAGGTAACCAATAAACTTTCTTCTCTGGCCAAGCCGGTAAGCGAAAAAATCTCCGGAGAACACAGCATAATTAATTTATCCGATTCGAGGTAGGCTTAAATAACGATATTGGCGAGTTTCCCGGGGACAAAAATAAAATTCCTGATCGGCTTACCCTCAATCCACTGCTTTAACCGCTCATCCGCCAGCACTAATTCCTTTACCTGATCCGCGCTTAAATCTGCCGGCACTTCAATTTTAGAGCGCAGCTTACCGTTAACCTGGATCACAATAGTCGCATTGGACTCAATCAGTAAATTTTGGTCATATTTTGGCCATTCGACACGGGTAATCGATTCTTTATTGCCTAACACCTGCCAAAGTTCTTCGCAAAAATGCGGGGCGATCGCGGAAAGCATAATGACCAAATTAGAAAAAACTTCTTTATCCGCGGCTGACTGGTAAATCGCGTTAACAAATTCCATTAGGCCGGCGATCGCGGTATTAAATTTAAAATCTTCAAAGTCCTCCCCTACTCTTTTAATTGTTTTATGCATCAAGCGGAGCAAATCCGGGCTGGCCTTGGCTTGCAGGTTATCCTGAATGCGCCAAACGCGGTTTAAAAATTTAAAAGCGCCTTCTATGCCCCGGTCATCCCATTCCAGCTCGGTCTCCGGAGGCGCGGCAAATAAAATAAAGACCCGCAAGGCATCCGCCCCGTAGCGAGAAATGATCGAATCCGGGTCAACGATATTACCTTTGGATTTAGACATTACCTCGCCGTCTTTCAAAACCATGCCTTGGGTTAAAAGCCGCTTAAACGGCTCGTTAAAATCTATATAGCCTAAGTCGCGGAAAAATTTGGTAAAGAAACGCGAATACAAAAGATGCAATACCGCATGCTCGATCCCGCCGATATACTGGTCAGCCGGCATCCAGTATTTGGCCTCTTTTTTATCAAACGGCTCCTGATCCAGATGCGGCGAGCAATACCTTAAGAAATACCAGGAAGAATCGAAAAATGTCGCCATGGTGTCGGTTTCCCGGCGGGCAGGAGAATTACATTTCGGGCATTTAACATTGACGAATTCTTTAACTTTGGCCAGCGGGCTGCCTCCTTCGCCGGTAAACGGCGCGTCGGGCGGCAATTGCACCGGCAGGTCCGCGTAAGGCACCGGGACAATCCCGCATTTATCGCAATAAATCATCGGAATCGGCGTGCCCCAATAACGCTGGCGGCTGACCAGCCAGTCGCGCAAACGCCAATGGGTGCGGATTTTGCCGATATTGGTTTTTTCCATCCACTCGGCGATTTTTATTTTCGCTTCCTGATTAGGCAGGCCGTCGAACTGCCCCGAATTTATCTGAACCCCTTCTCCTTCATAAGCTTCATTCAATTCTTTCGAATTTCGAATTTCGGATTTCGGATTTGCGATTACTATCCGCATCGGCAAACCATGTTCCTGAGCAAACAGAAAATCGCGCTGGTCATGCGTAGGCACAGCCATAATCGCGCCAGTGCCGTATTCCATCAAGACATAATCGGCAATCCAGACCGGAATAGTTTCATTATTCACCGGGTTTACCGCGTAAGCGCCGGTAAATACGCCTTCTTTTTTCACGTCGCTGGACTCGCGCACAACCTTGGTTTCCTTGGAGACTTTTTCAATGAACTTTAAAACCGATTTCTCTTCCGGTTTGCCTTGGATAATTTCTTTGACCAGAGGATGCTCGGGCGCCAGCACAATATAGGTAGCGCCAAAGATCGTATCTACGCGGGTAGTAAAAACCGGGATGGTTTTTTGGCTGTCTTTTAATTTGAAAAATATCTCCACTCCGCCGGATTTGCCGATCCAGTTTTTCTGCATGGCCAGAACCCGGCTGGGCCAATTGTTCAACTGTTCCAAATCATCTAAAAGCTGCTCTTTATATTCGGTAATCTTTAAAAACCACTGTTCCAGGTCTTTTTGCTCTACTTTGGTATGGCAGCGCCAGCAGCCGCCGTCAATCACCTCTTCATTAGCCAAAGTTGTATTGCAAGACGGGCACCAGTTGACATTTGAGCCTTTTTTATAAGCCAGGCCCTTTTCGTACATCTTTAAGAATATCCACTGGTTCCATTTATAATAATCGCTGTCGCAGGTCGAGACCTCACGGCCCCAATCATAAGAAAAGCCCATGTGCCTTAATTCAGCCTTCATCTCATCAATACATTTATGCGTCCAGGCATCCGGCTTGGTCTTGTTTTTAATCGCGGCATTCTCCGCCGGCTGGCCAAAGGCGTCAAATCCCATGGGATGCAAGACATTAAAACCCTCCAGGCGCTTGTAGCGGCAATAGACATCGCCGATGGTGTAGTTGCGCACATGGCCCATGTGGATCTTGCCCGAAGGATAAGGAAACATTTCCAGGCAATAAAACTTCTTCTGGCCGGAAACTTCAGCTTTAAAAGTCTGATTTTCCTGCCAATACTTCTGCCATTTTTCTTCGATCTGCTTAAAATTGTATTCCATTAGGAAATGTGAGGTAGGATTTTTAGTATGCACTACGCTCGCTGCTCGCCTTGTCGGCTCGCCACGCTCGCTTTAGTGCCACCAAAAATTTGCTTGTCGCAAATTTTTGGTGGAGCCGGAGAGATTTGAACTCTCGACCCCTTGCATGCCATGCAAGTGCTCTCCCAGCTGAGCTACGGCCCCGTATTGGTTCAAATTAAATCTATTGACCTTTGCTATTTTAGAATATAAAATAACACCCGTCAACATTAAATATTGCCGGAGTGGCGGAATGGCAGACGCAGCAGCCTCAAAAGCTGCCGAGGGCAACCTCATGGGGGTTCAAGTCCCTTCTCCGGCACTTTCTCTAAATGAAGGATTTCAATTGTAAATGGAGTCCTGATCTGGCTTACGCTGTCGGCTTAATAGCAACCGATGGCAATTTATCAAAAGATAAGCGGCATATCTTATTTACAACAACTGACCGCCCGCTAGCCAATACATTCCGCACCTGCCTAGGCATAAAAAATAAGATAACTACAACGCCTCCCAGCGGATTTGGGAAAAAACGCGCCTATAGAATAAATTTCGGTAATGTAAAGCTATACCGATGGCTGCAAAAGATAGGATTAACTCCTAATAAAACTCTCTCTATAAGAAAATTAGATATTCCCCAAAAATACTTTGTTGATTTCCTGCGCGGCCATCTCGACGGCGACGGTTCTGTTTTTACTTATATAGATAGATATATGACTTATAAAGGAAAAAAATATGCTTACCGCAGGCTATATACTAATTTTATTTCTATTAGCCCAGAACAAATCAAGTGGATTCAGCATAGAATTAAAGAAGTTTTGAATATTGCAGGCGCGCTAAGTTATTATTTAAAGAAGGATAGAAAATTTCCCATTTGGCAACTGCGCTTTGCCAAAAACGATTCCTTAAAACTTCTATCCTGGATTTATTATAAACCTGGCCTACCTTGTTTAATTCGTAAGAGAAAAATCGCAGAGCGATTTCTGGTAAAATAAATTTATTGGTAGCAGTTATAGACCTCGCGCGCCAGACGGGAAATAAAGATCTTGGCCGGCCGGGCGTATTGATATTGGTGGCGGGTTAAAACACAAATCAGAAAATCGCCTTGCGGAGTAAAAACTATTCCCGCATCATGGCAGATATTCCTTTCCAGCCCGGTTTTATTAGCAACTACTGTGCCGCTGGGCAAGCGCCGGGGAATGCGGTCGCGGATTTTTTGCTTCTTTAAGATATCCAGGCAGATTTGCGAAGATTGCCGGCTGGCTAATTTATGGCGGTAGATCTTTTCCAGCAGGTTCGCCAGATCGCGGGCAGAAGTAAAGTTTTCTATCCCCTGATCCCGGCTTTTAAAATCCATCATCTTGCGCGCTAAATTAGTGTTATTCAGGCCGAATTTCTTAAAATAGCTGTTCAAATTATCAAAACCCATGTAATCGATCAACATATTCGCGGCAGTATTATCGCTTTGCGTAATCATCAGCTCGATTAAATCGTCAATATTAAAACGGCTGCCTTGGGCATATTCCTTTAAGACCCCCGAGCCATAAGCCTTGTCTTTATTTTTCAGAACTACCGTGTCTTCTAATTTCAACTTGCCCTGCCGGCTGGCCAGCACAATGCTGGCCATAATCGGCACTTTAACCATGCTGGCCGAGGGGAAAAGCTTATCTTCATTAACCGTAATCTCCCAGCCGTATTTTAGATCCTTAATCACTATCCCGCACTCCTGATTAAACCGATTAACGTCCTGCTTAACCGATTTTTCCAGCTCGCACCATTCGGCTTTTCTCTGACGGAATATTTGCTGGTCACGCCGGTGGCGGATAAATAAATAACTGCCAGTTACGGCCAAACCAACAAGCAGTAAAATAATTGTTATTTTTTTAAACATCATTCTTTTAAATCATTGATGATCCGGCTAAGGGGAAAGTTCTTTCCGGGACACTCTGTGGTCATGCCCGGCAGCCCTCCGTGTACCCTGATACGGTAAGCCGGAATATTATATTGTTTTTGTAAAATTTTCAGCAGGTTGATCAAAACAGCGTATTGCGCAGGGCTAACCTGCTGACGGTTAAAATCTCCCACCAAGCAAATCTGAATATCCCTGCGGCGGTTAACTTCGTCCTGTTTAACCCAGCGCCAGCCGACTTCCACTTCTCCGTCGCCAGAGCCGGTGCCGTTACCGATCACAAAGTGATAAAATAAGCCGCCCATGTGCCGGCGGCGGTGGTCGCGGTCAAAGGCTTCGGCATTGCCGGAAAGCGTGCCGCTATGGTGTAAAGTAATTGTCCGCCAGGTTACCGTATATCTTTTTGGCCCGACGACATTATCCAGCGCTCCGGCAGGCTCTCGCCGGAAAGACGGAACATATTTTTCTTGGGTAGCGCAAGGAATAAATAACCGCTCCCCTACTCCGATATTATTCGGATCGCGGATATTGTTGGCCCGCATGATCTCCTGCATATTCACCCCGTAAACCTTAGAGATGCGGTAAAGGGTCTGGCCGCTGCCAACAATATGATAAATCCCTTTATTGGGAGTAGGGCAATACGGAGCAGTCGCGCAACCGTTAACCAACAAAATCAAAAAAATAAACCAAACCGCCGGTTTAAGTCGCGGCATTTATTTTAGGTGTGGCTGTGATTTACGGCAATTTTTTAACTGGCCGTTAATTTCCCTTAATTGCCTTTGCTGATCATCAACTAATTCCTGCAGTTTAATGATCTGCTGATCTTTTTCCTGCAATGACTTTTCGCAATCCGGACAATTGTTCAATCCTTCGTTTTTTAATTCCGAAGTTGAAACGCAACCGCTGACAGCCAGCGCGCCGGCTAAAAGCAAAACCGCAAAACTGATTTTTTTATAGCTCATTTTTTCCTCCTCGCGTAGAAAACGCACATACCTTGCCCAAGATGATGGGCAAGTACGCGCTTACTGCACTGCCGGCCAATCCGATATGGCCGGGTGCATTGATTTTATCATAATATTGTTTTTAGTAAAGTTCCAGCAGCATGCGGTTGATCTCTTTAACCGCAATATCATCGCCGGTTTTTTGGAATAATTCTTTGGCGGCCAACAGTTTTTCTTTGGCCTGGGTATATTTGCCCTGCATAGCGTAAATATTTCCTAAAATCAAAGTTGCTTCTTTATCTGCGGGATGAACTTTTAATGTCTTTTCCAGATAATAAGCCGCCGGATTGTATTTATCTATGGAATAATAGCAGATTCCCAAATTATAGCAGATATCCGGGTCATCTAACTTATCCCTTAACGCTTTCTCAAAATTAATAATCGCCGGTTTGTACTGGCGGTTAAGCAGATAATTTGAGCCGCGTAAAAGATAAATAGCAAATCCCCGGGAAATGGTGCCCCGGCGGACCTCTTCAATGATCGTCAAGCCGCCGTTAATATTCGGATCGTCGGGATTAATCGCCTGAGCCATGGCAAACTCGCCTTCTGCCCTCTCCAGGTCTCCCCGGCTGGCATAGGCCAGGCCATTTTTTAAATATTCATTGGTATCCTGTTTCTTTTCTACCGATTCGATGGTTTTCCGTTCGTAGTAAACCGGCTCGCCGTTATATTCGATCTTTAAATAATCCGCGGTCTCTTCAATGATCTTGCCTTCAATTTTCTTGCCGGATTTCAGAGTAATGCTTGCCGCGCAAGCCAGGCCGTAAAAACTTAAAATTATAATTAAAAGAATAGGTGTTCTCATGTTTTTCACCCCGTTGCAAGTCGAGATATTCCAGAAAGATTATTCCGACTTGCAACGGGGTTCATATTTTAACCTTAGCTGCCCGCAGGCAGCGTCAATATCTTCGCCGCGCGCCTGGCGTAAAGTTACTTTTACGCCTGATTGGCTAAGCGCGTTTTGAAAAACCTTTACCGCGCCGGCCGGCGGCGCTAAGATGCCTAAATTCCGCGCCGGGTTAGCCGGGATCAAATTAACCTTGCAATCAAAACCCGCAAGCATTATAGCTAAACGCCGCGCATCCGGCAAGCCGGAATTTATATCCTTGACTAAAATATATTCGAAGGTAACCTGACGGTTGGTTTTTTTCACGTAATCCCGGCAGCAGCGCAACAGCTGTTCCAAAGGATATTTTTTATTTACCGGCATCAGTTTATCGCGCGTGGCATTATCCGCGGCATGCAAAGAAACCGACAATTCTATTTGCAGTTTTTCTTGAGCTAACTTTTCAATACCCGGGATAATCCCGCAGGTAGAAATAGTAATCCGGCGCGCGCCGATCCCCATGCCATCTTTGGCATTGATCAAACGGATCGCCGCTAAAACATTGTCGTAATTATCCAGCGGCTCGCCGGTGCCCATAAAAACAATATGCGTGAGTTTTTTCGCCGCGGAATAATTTTTCAAATACAGCGCCTGCTCGATAATTTCCGCAACTTCTAAGTTTCTTCTCAAACCCAGCTGACCGCTAGCGCAAAAACGGCAAGCAAATTTACAGCCGGCCTGCGAAGAGATACAACCGGTAACCCTGTCTTTGGCCGGGATAGAAACCGCTTCAATAAAATTTTTATCGGCCAGTTCAAAAAGGAATTTTTCCGTCTTATCTTTTGATTGTTGCTTTTTGACCAGCTCCAGGCAGGATAAAACATAATTTTCCGCCAGCCGTTTTCTCAAATCCAGCGGTAAATTAGACATTTGGCTAAAATCAACGGCGGATTTTTTATAGACCCAGTCAAAAACCTGGCCGGCGCAAAAACGCGGGAAGCCCCAGGAGGTAATCACTGTTTCCAGCTCTTTAAGGTTGAGGTTTTTGATGTCGGCCATTAGGAATGAAACAGTTTATTTTCTTAACAGTTCTTTGTCGATCTTGCCCACGCGGTTTTTAGGAAGAACCGGCAAGAATTCAAACTGGTGAGGAATCTTAAAATGTGCCAGATGCTGGCGCAAAAAAGAACGCAGGTCTTCTTCGGATAATTGCTGGCCCGGCTTTAAAGCAATAAACGCCTTGGGCACTTCGCCTCTTAATTTATCCGGCATGCCGACTACTGCTGCTTCGGCTACTGCCGTATGCTTCTGAATAGCGGATTCTACTTCCGGCTCAAAGACGATCTCTCCGCCGACCTTAATCATTTCTTTGGTCCTCCCGACGATATAAAGGTTGCCCTCGGGATCAAATTTGCCTAGATCACCGGTGTGAAACCAGCCATTACGCAGGGTCTCAGCAGTTAATTGCGGATCTTTGTAATAACCGTCGGTGACTACCCAGCTGCGGACGACGATCTCACCGACTAACCCGGGCGCCAATTCCTTATCCTGATCATTAAATATTTTTACCTCCGCCCAAGGCAAAGGCCTGCCCACGCTTTCAATCTTTTCCGAGCCGCGCGGCAGGACCACAGTCGGCGCATTGGTCTCAGTCATGCCCCAGCCATTTAACAAGTGCGCCTTGGGGCAAAATTGGTGGAAGCGACGCAGGGCATCCGGTGAATTAGAAGCGCCAAAAGTCACCATCCAGCGGATACTGGAAAGATCGAATGTCTCAAATTCTTTCAGCTGTAAAAACGCGTAATACATCGAAGGCACGATCCAAAAACAGGTCACTTTATAAGTTTGGATCTCGCGCAAAAACTCAAGCGGACTAAAGCGTTCCATCAAAACCATGGTCAGGCCGAAGGATAAACAATTTTGGATATAAATCAGCCCGCCCAAATGTGAAAAAGGCAAAGCGCATAAACTGACATCATCGTCTTTAAACCCACCGACAAAAAAATCCATGGATTTCGGCGGAGCGGATAATTGCAAATAATTAATTAAGACGCCTTTGGGCTTGCCGGTGGTGCCGGAGGTATAAAAGATGATCGCGTAGTCCTTATCATTAACTTGCGTAAGCGAAAGTTTATCCGACCCCTTAGCCAATAATTGAGCGATTGTTAAAGAACCGGGTATCTTCTCTTCCAGATAAATAATTTCTTTAAGGTCCTTGCAATTATCTTTTAAAGAGGCAAGTGAAAAATTGGCTTTTTCTTTAGCAATTAAAAATTTTGCCTGAGAATGAGAAATACAGGAATTCAGCTCGTCGCCGGTCAACATAAAATCCAACGGCACCACAGTGGCGCCATTACACCAGATTGCCAAATAGCTATAAACATATTCCGGGCAATTGGGAAGATAAACCGCGACCTTATCCCCTTTTTTCAGACCGAGCGATTGCAGGCCGCCAGCCAGCTTAAAAACCGTTTCCTTAAGTTGCAAAAAGTTTATCGGCTGCTGCCGGAAAAATATCGCCGGTTTATCTTTTAATCTTTGCGCCTGTTCCTGTAATAATTTAACCGTATCCATGGCTAGAACCCGTACCAGAAATTTACCAAGGGCTTGCCCTCGGCCGACTGGTCAGTAATAATATTTTTTAAGCGCGTATATTCTAAAAAGCCTTCTTTGCCCAACTCCTTGCCAAAGCCGCTTTGTTTAAATCCGCCAAAAGGCAGTTGATTATAAAACATGCCGTAAGTATTGATCCAGACCGTCCCGGCGTTGATCTTAGCCGCCGTGCTGCGCGCCAAATCTTGATCTTTAGTCCAAATCGAAGCAGCCAAACCAAAATCCGAATCATTGGCCAAGGCAATTGCTTCTTCCGGAGTAGAAAATTTACTCAAAACCGCGATTGGGCCAAAGGCCTCTTCGCGAAAAATACTCATCTGCGGCGTTACCTGAGCCAGCACGGTCGGCTCAAAAAAGAAACCGCGCTTGAGCTGGCTGTTATCGGGGATTTTCCCGCCGCAAAGCAATTTCGCGCCTTCGGATTTGGCTTTTTCCACCGCGACGATCACTTTCTGGCGCTGTCCGTCGGAAACCAGCGGCCCCATCTGCGTTTCAAAATCCAGCCCCGGGCCTAATTTGATCCGCTGGGCTTTACTGACAAATTCTTTGGTAAAACGGTCATAGATACTATCCTGCACTAAAATCCGCGACATCGCCGTGCACATCTGGCCCTGATTTAAAAAAATAGAAGTTAACGCGCTGTTAACCGCAGTATCCAGGTCAGCGTCCTTAAAAATAATACTGGCGGACTTTCCGCCTAATTCCATAATCAGTTTCTTAACGCTTTGACTAGAACATTCCAGAATCTGCCTGCCGACTTCGTTGCTGCCGGTAAAAGAAATCAAATCAATCCGGCTATCCTGACAAACCGCTTTGCCAAAAACATCTCCGCTGCTAAAAACCAGGTTAACCGCACCTTCCGGCAAGCCGGCAGCTTTAATAATCTTGCTCAATTCTAAAGCCGATAACGGAGTTAAGCTTGAAGGCTTAAGAATCACGGTATTTCCGGCAGCTAAAGCCGAAGCTAATTTCCAGCAGGCAATCAATAAAGGGTAATTCCAGGGGATAATCAAAACGGCTACGCCCAACGGCTCGCGCACCAAACGGCCCTGCGCTTGGCCTTCTATATCTAAAGTTTCTTTCTCTAAGTACTTTTCAAAATTATTGGCCATGAACTCAAAGGCCTTGGCCGCCGAAGGAATATCCATAAAGGTAGTTTCCTTAATCGGCTTGCCGGTGTTTAAAGTTTCAATTTCTGCCAGCTCCGCAGCTTTGTCTAAAATGCCCTGGCCGATCTTTAAAATAAACTGTTTACGTTCAGCCAAGCTCAATCTTGGCCAAGGCCCCTGGTCAAAGGCCTGGCGCGCTTGCGTAATCACGGCCTTAATCTCTTCAATCGTCTGCAAAGAAAACTCGCGGATAATTTCTCCGCTGGAAGGATTGATTACTTTCATTTAAATTTCACCTGTTTAAATAACGCAAAAAGCCGGGTAAACGGCACATACCATTTGGACAATTGCCCCAATTGCCCTTCTAATTTCATCTTGCCCTGCGTAACCGCCACAAAAGAATCTAATTTTCCTAAAAATACCTGCTCCCAAACTGCCCGGCCGGCGGAAATCACAAACGGCGCGTCAGCGTCCTGTTCAAGTTTGATAATTTTTCCTTTTTCAAAAACAAATTTAAAGGCTTGGCCGGTTTCATTGAGCTTTACGGCAAGTTTTACCGTCAGGTCCAATTCCCTGCCCTTTTGGCTGATCAGCTCATCTTTATTCACTAAATCAACAATTGCCAGGATATGCTCTTGAGAAAACATTTTATAGGCAAGCTCATTTCTGGTCAGGCCTTCTTTCAGCGCAGAGCCTAAATCATCTAAAATATCCGCTTTAAAAAGCTTGGCCACAGCGCAAGTCTTTACCGCTTCTTCCAAGGCCTCTAAAATCGCCAAGCCGTCGGAAAACTTATCGGCAATTGCCACTGCGCCATGATTTTTTAAAACTACCAAGCTGTTGCTTTTTAAGGCCTCGATCACCGGCTTGGGGTCAGTGACCGTGGGAGTTTCCTGCGGAATTACCGGCACTTCGCCTAAATAGAATTTGGTTTCAAAAGTCAAGGCCTTAAGCGTAGAATTAACCGCAAAGTAGGCATTGATCAAAGGCGGATGCGCGTGGATGACGATCTGGGCGGAAAAATTTTTATAAACCAAAGAATGCAAAGGCAATTCTGAGCTGGGTTTTACCGCGCCTTCAACTGCCAAAGTAGCTAAATTGACTTTGACGATATCGCTTGGCTTAAGCTCGCCCAAGCAAGTGCCGGTAGCGGTGATTAAAATATTGCTTTCATCCAGCCGGCAGCTCAAATTACCTGAGCGCGCCACGGCCAAGCCGATTTGGTAAAGCCGCAGGCCGACCTTAATGATCTCTTCTTTTAAAATTGCTTCCTGATTTGCCATTTTAATTATCCATGTAGATGTGTTCGGTGATCAGCTCATTCGGCGTAACGTCAAACGCCGGATAGTAGCCCTTGGCCCCAACTGGCGCAATGCGCCTGCCGGAGATTTCCAGCATTTCTTTGTCCGGGCGGACTTCAATTTTAATTTCTGCTCCGGTTTTTGCCCGGGATGGCGGCGGGCAAGCCACATAAAAAGGAATCTGGAAATGCTTGGCTAACACAGCGATCTGATAAGTGCCGATCTTATTGGCAATGTCGCCGTTTAAAGCCAAATGGTCAGCTCCGACAATAACCTTATTAATCTTCCCCTCAGCCATTACCTGCGCCACCATATTATCAGTAATT
>JAKAMF010000014.1 GCA_021813045.1 bacterium
TGCAATCTTCCGGTTTTGGCCTAATAGCCATGGAAGGTCCTCTAGGGGTCGAGGGATCATAATTCCAATGAATGATCCCAAGCTTACCGCCTTTTTTCAGAATTCGATACGCTTCCCTCACAAGCGTCATGGGTTTTTCAAGGTGAAGAATATTAAACAGCATTACATAATCCGTGCTTTCATCGGGCAAACCGGATCCCTCCGTCATAAAATCACGCAGGACCGCCCTCACATTGGTCAATCCGTTCTTTTTTGCCTCTTGATCGGTAAGTTCGATCATGCCCGGCTCAATATCCAGCCCGTATATATTCCCTTTGATCATTCGTGCGGCCGGAATCGTGAACGTGCCATAGCCGCAACCGAATTCAGTCACATCCTTTATTTGATTATTGATGCCTAGCATGGCCACCACTTTCATGGGATCAAAGAATTTTTCCCACATATACCGATCAGGCATACCGCTTTCACGAATTTTCATCTCACCATCTTCCTTCCTTCTTCATTCCGACCCACTTATCCTTTTCAGAAGCTTCATAACACTCTCGCGCCAGCGGAACCAATCGTCAGCCGAAACTTTTGATGAATACTTTTTTTGTCATAACTTATTGCTCCACAAAATATTGTGTCGATTTTTATCCTCTATCGAGGGGGTGTCAAAAACTGTAAAATTAAAAAATATTTGAGACCGAAAGAACAATTATCCTATTGAGAACTAAAGCGTTATAAATATTTATGCGCGTCTATCATAACTTTCGGTTCTATGCCTATTTTATGGTGTTCCGCCATTTAATAATTTCTTCGATGTCAAAAACTGTAAAAACAGGATAGCGCCTACAATCACGTTTTGGTTTAACCCAACCTTTCTTTATCCAGTAATAAAAGCTTTGCCTTGATACTTCGACAATATTTGCTGCCTGCGAGAGATTGTATCTTTTAAGTTTTCTTTTCTCTGCCTTGTGGATGATTTTTTTATCAGGCTCATCCAACAACATCTGGCTTATTTGTTCTTCTCGTTCCTGCTTTTTACTGATCAGCCTCTCTAATCGCCTTTTCCTTGCCTCAATTAAGATTTCAAGAACTCGGTCAAATCTCCAATGCTCTTCACTACCATACGGATAAACCGCCGTTACTTTTCCGTGTCTATCGTAAAGAACTAAATCCTTTTTTAAAATCGCTCATGCCTACGCCTCCTTGATTAAAAATATCCACAAACGGTCAACCGAAATTTTTAATGTAAATCTTTTTATTCATACATAAGCCCATAATAACGCACCTCCACCGGGCCTATTTTGAGTGCGATAGGATTAATATATTCAGGGATATGACTCCACCAGACAATAAAGTTTTTCATTTTGCAGTAAAAATTTACTTGTGCCGATATTTAATCACCCGTACTTTTTCGAGTGTGATCAACCCCTCCTGCACTGTCTCATCTAAAAATGGCAATATTTTATTAAGATTTTCTTCTGTATCCACAAGCTCAATAACAACTGGCAAATCTTCTGAAAGCCGCAAGATCTTGGCCGAATGCATACGGCTGTCCGCTCCAAATCCCATAATCCCACGAATTACCGTTGCTCCGGCAAGATTAAGTTCTCTGGCTTTAATAACGATCTGCTCATAGAGCGCCTTCCCTTTATAGCTATCTGATTCACCTATGAATATCCGTAAAAGCATTCCTTCTTCAGGTAAATTCATCACGACCTCCCTTCATTTGTATAAATTCAACAGCGTTTTCGAAACAAAGTATCCCAAAAATACTGCGCCGATGCTTAATATGACTGAAAAAAACACATTCATAAGAGCAATGCGGTATTCGCCGTCTCTCATCAAGTTAAATGTTTCAAGACTAAACGTAGAAAATGTCGTATACCCACCAAGGATGCCTAAGAATACGAACATTCTCACGTTTGGCGAGAAATTAAAACGATCGGTAATCCCCCACAAAAACCCTATCGCCAAGGATCCGGTTACATTTACAACCAATGTGCTTATAGGGAATACTCCGCCTGAAAACCGATAATCAAGTCCACCCATCACGTAGCGCAAAAGCGTCCCGATCGCGCCACCCAGAGCTATAACAAAAAACCTCAACATAAGACAATCCCTCCTTTTTATTTAAATAGGAGTTATCAGCCTGGTGAGGCGGTTAAGGGCGAACTCCATCGCCGCACATAAAGTCTTATATAATAATCATGTACCCGGTACTAATACATAAAACAACCATTAAACACAAACCTTCTGCTTATTTTTTGTTAATCTTCGCGTTCTCTTCTTTTTCTCCGGCCTCTCCTTTATCGTCCTTTTGATCACCTTTTAAGTCTACCGCTTCCTCATTAGCAAATTTTGTTAAAGCCTTGGAAAGCTCCGGACGGGATTCCTGCAAGGCATATGCCGCATCTCTTACAGCTTTGATATTTGCTTCTGCTGAATTTTCCTCCGACTTTTCTTCTTTCCCTTCCGACTCTATCTCATCAGATTTTCCGATTTCTTGTCCTTCCTCCTTGGCAAATTTTGTCAAAGCCGCTGAAAGGACGGGATTCGATTGCTGTAAGGCTACCGCTGAATCATTTAAAACTTTAACTTTTTCTTTTTCACCGTTCGCAAAAGATACTGACGACAACAAAACGACAAACCCTACTACAAATAACCCGAATGCTACACTGCGTGACAATTTCATACTGCCTCCTTTTACAATTATAAAACCGATCATTTTCCGTTAACTGCCAACCTCGTTTTTTCCAGTTTAGTTTCTTTCGCAATCGCAAAAAATAAGACTACGGCAAAGAATATCGATGAACCTATCGTGCCAAAATTAATCCCACCCATTTTTACAGGCTTGGTAAGAAAATCCCCGAATGTGGCGCCAAAAGGCCTTGTCAAAACAAATGCCAGCCAAAATAACAGCGTCCCGGACACTTTCGTAAAGAAATGCAATAAGGCTATAATGACAAGCATAGCTGATATCAAAATCGCGCTATGAATAAAACCCAGCCCCATATTATCAGCAAGAAAATCACCTGCTGCTGTTCCCAGTGTGTTTGCGAACAAAAATGCTATCCAGTAAAAAAGCTCAGCTTTTGATGTAGCGATATATTCGACATTTATCGATTTTTCATTCCTGTGCCAGACCCAAAGGGTTACCAATAACATCGTTATCAAAACAACAGATCCTGCGGCGTAACCGAGTTTCAAGGTACGGTCTATGAAATCAGACATGGCGGTGCCAGCGATGGCTGATGCGGTGAAAGTCAGCCAGTACACGAGGGGATGATAACCTCGCAAACGGAGTTTTATCAGAAGCAAAACAATAAATAAACCCGTAAATATGGCGATCGTTTCCCCATAACCTAAATTAAAGGTCATGGAGAACATATCGGCCCCGGTTTCCCCTAGTGTGGTCGAGGCTATTTTAATCACCCAATACAAAAAAATAATATGCGGAACTCTATTTTTGATCATTGTATTCATAGAAAGTTTCATGTCCCATTCTTTTTATTTATGTTTTAGATACACACAATTTATTCTCATATCTCATTTATTCCAAAGCATTTACCCTCTTTAAAACCCATAAAATCGTCTTGCGGTACTTACACCAACGGTCAGCCGAATGTCTTTACGTATACTTTTTGTATTTTTTTCATTTTAAAAACATATTGCCCGGGAGAACTGGCTGATTAACCCCGCCTGTGCTCATTCGCTCATGCGCCACTTGCGGGACATTCGCGGCTAAATTTATTTTTCCGCGACAACCAGCATTTCGAAATCATCCGGAGTCAGCTTATCATTCCTTGAGTACGCTCCCAACTTGGCTCCGAAGATATCGATTTTTTTATAGCCGAGCGATTTTAAAAGCCAGGTGATTTCACTAGGGACGTAATACCGCTCATTACATTCCAATACTTTTTTATTTCCCGCATCATCTTCAAATTCAACGCGGTTATAATCACGGAAAGTCAGCAAATCGAAGGATACACTTTTACAAACCGAGCCCCCTTCTTTACCCGCCGACTCATAAAATTCCTTTACCGAATGAAACAGCGGGAATAACCCATTCAAAGTAGTAAATATAAACTTCCCGCTATTTTTCAATGACCTGGTTGCTGCTTTGAGTATTTCAAAATTCATTTCATCCGTTTCCATCAAAGAAAAACCGCCCTCGCAGAGCATGATTGCCAGATCGAAATCGCCATTGAAGGGAAGGTTTCTTGCGTCATGCCTCTCGAAGCCAACCTTTACTCCCTGCTCTTTTGCCTTTTCTCTCGCTCTGGCAAGCTGCGACTCGGATAGATCGATTCCTGTTACCTGATACCCTCTTCTTGCTAATTCGATGGAATGTCGGCCGGTACCGCAGCCAATATCGATTATTTTTAAAGATTTATTGCACGCTATTTCCTGCTCGATAAAATCACATTCACCGGAAGTTCCGTGCACATAAACTTCTTTATCATATTTATTCGCGTAATTCTCAAATAGTGATTCGTACCATTGTTTCATTTTACTTATCCTTCTGTGATGTATTTTTTAAATGCTCTTTTGCCTGCTGCAACTTTTGCGAAAAGGGGTCTTTATTGAATTTCGCCATCCATTCCTTTACCGTGATCCATCCGCCGAAACGCAGCAGATCATTGCGCCAGGAGCGGTACCAGATCCTCCAGCCGTAGGTAATATCATGCAGAAAAAATACCAGGGCCGGAAAAGAAAATATATTGAAACCTATATTAAATACATGCTTAAAGTGGTAAAAATCAGTCATAATTTTTCTTACGCAAGCGTGCATTTCTTCTGCGGTCAAGGGCGAATCCGGCTGAAAAAGCGGAAAGTTACCGTCGTAATACTGCCAGCCAACATCGCTGATCGGATATACCCTATTTTGCCGCATCAGCCTTTTACGCAACTCTGTGCCGCTTAAAGGGCCGGGCAATAAAACCTGGATAGTATCTAGTTTTGCCTTTTTGATAAAATTCCGGAAACGCTTTACCCTTTCTTTGCCGGACATATTAAACGATACGCCATCTTCCATGGGATAGCCAAAAATGAACATCCCGTGGATCAAAAATCCGTGTTTATGAAATAATCTGGTCAACTCAAGCATTTCTTCGGGCTTGGTGCGTTTATTCATCGCTTTTAGCTCTTCTTCTATGGGTGACTCAAAACCAATAGCCACAGTATTAATGCCGGCTTGGCGCATAGCCGAAAGCAATTCATGATCCCTGGCCTTGTCCAGGCGTATTTGAACGCTAAAATCCAATCTCTTTCCGATTTCTTTTTGATAATCCCTAAGCATATGACAAAACCGTATGGTCTCATCTCTCTGTTGTCCAAAAAGATCATCAACAATGAAAAAGTGCCGGGCGTCTTTAGTCTCCAGAATAAGGCTGATGCGTTCAATCATCCGCTCAGCCGAAGAAAATCTCGGCTTGCCCTTAACTGTGCAGAATTCGCAATCCATGCCGCAGCCTCTTATCCTTTCCACGGGATAAAGTTTCATTTTAGCGTAACGCACCAAAGAGAAATCCGGCAGAGGCAGTTTTTCGAAATCAATGATCGGCTCTCTTTTTTCAGTATGGACAATTTTTCCCTGCTTATCCTTATAGGCAATGCCCTTAACCGTATCTAACTGCCGCTTACCCTCAAACACCGCCAAAAGTTCCTGGATAGCCTCTTCCCCCTCGCCAATAACCACATAATCAATTCCGGAATTAAGCGCCTCGGAAATATTCTCTTCTAAAAAATGCTGGCCGCCGGCAACCGTGATCACGCCTTTATCTTGATAAAATTTAGCTACCTGATAGAGCCGCGGTATAGTGCTGGTCAAGCCGCCGTAGAATCCCGCCACATCCGCCGGCCTCAGCGACTGTAAAAACTCATGATCGGCCCCGCTTAAATTGCCTTTGGGTCCGTAACGACGAAGATTATTTTCATCAATTACCTCAACATCCCATTTTTCCATTTTATTGGCGGAGCTGGCAACGCAGACCGGCCCCAAAGCTGTGGTTCCCCTGGCAATCCGCGAATAAATATTAAAAGCCGGATAAGCCGGGATAACAATTCTTAATCTATATCTTTTTTTGGTTAATTCCATCATTGCCGGTTCCTCCGTATTTTTGTTCTACCGCTCGTGCCTAAAATAGACAAAAAGACGGCCAAAGTTCTTGTTATCAATATCTAAGCGATGATAAAGCTTCTTGATCTCCGGACGGTTTAAAAAACGCAACACGGTTTTCTTAAGCTGCCCGCTGCCTTTACCGGGGATTATTTCAATTTCCGGGATACGCTTAGAAACCGCTTCGTCAAAAGCGCGCTGTAATTGACGCTCAATTTCATCTCCGCGGTTAAAGATATCATGTAAATCGATCTTAATCCTGCCCATTGCTACTTACCTATATCTTCATTCCACAAACCCGGCCTTGCTTTGATAAAATCACGCATCATATCTTTACATTCAGCAAGGTTGAGATTGATTATTTTTACCCCGCGGCCGGTAGAATATTTTTCCGGGCCTTTAAATGTCTTATTTTCTCCGATCACGATAACCGGTATTTTATACAAAAGTATCGCTCCGGTGCACATATCGCAAGGCGAAAGCGTGGAATAGATCGCGCATTTCTTATAATCGGCTGCCTTGAGCCGGCCGGCGTTTTCTAAACAATCCATTTCCGCGTGCAAAATAGCTGAACCATCCTGTATCCTGCGGTTATGGCCGCGGCCGATAATCCGGCCGTTCTTAACCAAAACCGAGCCGATCGGAATGCCGCCTTCTTTTAATCCTATGCTCGCCTGCTGAATTGCTGCTTGCATAAATTTTAAATGCTCTATCTTTTTCATGCTTCTCCCTCTTATCTTATTTTTTCTTCACAAAAATAACTACGCCCTCAAAAATCAACAAGGCCGAAAGCCCAAGTAAAATAAACGCGGTAATATCGATCGGACCGAGAGTAAATCTGCCGGCGGCAAAATTAACGATTGTCGGCTTAACTAAAAGCACCAGAGAAAACATTGAGGTAATCAGCATAAAAACCGTAGCCAGTAAAATATATAAATATTTCATCTTATGCCTAAAAAGCCACAGGCTGACGATAAAAAGCACAAAACCCGCCAAAAGCTGGTTTGCCGCGCCAAAAACCGTCCAGAAGACTTTCCAGGCCGGTATAACATTGCCCTGCGCATCAGTTATTTTCTGCATCAGAAAAATAACCGGCAGCAAAAGCGTAATAAAACTAGCCGCATACGGGCTGTATTTATTACGCCAGCCGATCAATTCCTCAAATATATAACGGCCAAGCCGCGTAGCCACATCCAGAGTATCATAAACAAAAGTAGCAAACGCCAACAAAGCAAAATTAAGCGCAAAAGTTTTATCTATGCCTAGAAAATTTAAAAAGGTGGCAATCCCGCTGGCATAGATCATATTCGGGTCTTTCAGCGACTGCGCCCGGCCGGCGGATAAAGCCATCAGGGTGGCCAAAGCGATGATTGCCACAATACTTTCCAGGATCATTCCGCCGAAACCGACTAAAGCAGAGTCGGATTCTTTGTCCAGCTGCCGGGAGGTAGTCCCGCTGGCCACCAAGGCATGGAATCCTGAGCAGGCGCCGCAGGCAATCGTAATAAATAATAAAGGAAATAACGGCAAGCCGGCCGGATTATGCCAGGAAATAAATAACGGATATTCCACGCGCAAATTTCCAAATAACGAGCCAATGGCAATGCCGATAAAACTTATCAAGACTGTTCCGGTGAGAAAAAACCCGCCTAAATATCCCCTTGGTTGCAATAATAACCAGACCGGAATTACTGAAGCAATAAAACAATATCCGATCAACAGCACATTCCAGACCTGCCGGCTGTCCATTCCCAATATTACCGGAGCATTTAAAGGCAGAAAATTACCCAAATAAATACAAATTAAAATTAGCGGCGTAAAAATCAACGTTGCCAGCTTAAGATTAAGCTTAAATTTTTGTACCGCGATCCCCATCACCAAAGCCAGACCAAGGTACATCATCGAACTCGACGCTACCTTGCCGCCATTTACCGGATCAACAAAAGTATTTACCGTAATATCGGCAAAAGCAGTAATGATATACATCAAAGAAAACCATAAGAATACCAGGAATAGAATAAACGCCCTTTTGGGCATATGCGCCTTGGCCACTTCGGCGATTGATTTGCCTTGATGGCGCACGGAAGCGATCAAGGCGCTCATATCATGCGCCCCTCCGACAAATACCCCGCCTAAAATAATCCATAAAACCGCCGGACCCCAGCCAAACCATAGCCCCGCCAGGATCGGCCCGACAATCGGTCCGGCCGCGGCAATTGCCGAAAGATGCTGACCTAAAAGATAATACTTATTAGTTGGCTCAAAATCCCGGCCGTCGCGGTGAGTGTGCGCCGGGGTCTTGCGAGAATCATCCAGATGAAATAATTTTTTAAGGAAAAATCCGTAGAAGAAATACCCGGCGACCAGCGGAATAAATAAAAGAATAATTATAAAAAGTAGGTTCATTTGACAAATACCTTATAGATACCGATTATCCCGAACAAAGCGAATACCGCGGCAGAAAACCATTTAATTCCTTTTTCCGGTATATGTTTACGCAGGATAACCCCGGCAATAATCCCAATCGCGTCTGCAACCACCATTCCTAAGGTTGTGCCCAAAAGCACAGAAAGCATACTTTTGTATTCAACTGCCAAGCTTACGGTTGCCAGCTGTGTTTTATCACCCATTTCTGCCAGAAAAAAAGCGATGCCCACGGTTAATAACGGGCCAAAACGGCTTTCCTTTTTATCCTCTCCTGCCAGTTTGTCGCCGCGCAATGTCCAAATAGCAAAAAAGATAAAAGAAAGCGCGGCTAAAAAAGAAATGACGTCCAGCGGAATTACTGCAGTTAAAAAACGCCCGAAAATTACCGCTAAAGCGTGATTCAAAACAGTGGCAAGGAATACTGCCAGCAGGACCTTGGCTGGGTTGTATTTAGCGGCAAAGGCCATGGCCAGAAGCTGGGTTTTATCGCCCATTTCCGCTAAAACTACAAAAATAAAAGACGCGATAAACGCTATCATAACCCCAGAATAATTTAGCCCCGCCCTTAAAAATAAGAGCGGGGCTAAAGTTTAGTTCAAAACCAAAAGATTATTTTTTTGACTTGATCTTATCAATAAACTCCGCAGTATATTTGGCGGCAATTTCCTGACAACCAAAACCAAACGCCAAAGCTGCTGCTAAGCCCGCGGAACCAAGGGCAACCTTCAATACCAACATAATAACTTTTGCCCCGATATTTAACTGTTCAGCGGCGATAGCTATGGCAAAAACCATAATCAATATTTCCACTAACTTGCCTAAAAGCGGCGCCTGGCTGATGCCGGCATTAGTAGAAGCGGTAATCACCAAGTTCTTCACCAGAACCGCGGCAAATAAACCTAAAACCAAAACAAAAATCGCGGCAATTACGTGAGGAACATAAAGAGCAACTTTATTCAATAACTCTGCGGCAACGGTTAAACCAACCGCGTTAATCGCCACCACAACCGTGATCAAAATCACTATCCAATAGGCGACTACGCCGAGCATTTCGCTCAACGAATATTTTACCCCGCCCTTTTTGAGGATACCTGCTAATTCCAGGCGGTCCGCCCAATAATCAGCTTTAGCTACCTCTAAGACCCCTTTAACCAATTTTTCGATGAGCTTCGCAATAATCCAACCAATGAGAAGCACAATGATCACCAGCAAAACATTGACCATAAACTGGCCGATCTGACCCAACATCATTCTTGCCGGTTCCATCAGTACTATTTGCCAACTGCTACTCATCCTCCACCTCCTTTGGCTTGTTAATAATATCGTTTTAACTCTAACATAATCAGTGGTTTATGTCAAGAGGTTTTATGCATTTATTGTTTAAAGAAATAAATTTTATTTTTTTTCTTTACTACAGCTAATCCATTCGGCAAATCCACTACAGAATTCTCCGGCCGATTAAAAATCAGGTCTTCTATTTCACTAATGTGCTGAAAATTAATGCGGCGCGTACTATTGCAGAGGCGTTTGATATTTAACCGTAAAATCATCCTCTGTATTGCCGGATGCAGCTTACAAAATTTTTTTATATCTATTCTCTGTCCTAATTTTTTTGCCGTGCTTTGCGCTTCTTGTTTTAAATAATCGTAGTCATCCGCGACAATCCGCGCGGTCCGGCTTAAATTTTCCTTAATCAACGGATTATATTTTTGCAATAACGGTAAAAGCTGGTTTCTGATTTTATTGCGGAAATAAATATCCTCTGAATTTGTTTTATCGCGCAAAGGTTTAATCTCTTTTGTTTTTAAAAACGCTTCTATCTCAGCGCGCCCTACCTCAATCAACGGCCGGATCAGGCAAAAACCGTTAATCTCCCTTTTCGGCGAGATTGCCGACAATCCATACAGCCCGGCACCCCGGATCAAGCGCATAAGAACAGTTTCCGCGTTATCATCAAGATTGTGCCCGAGGGCGATCTTATCTGCTTTAATCTTTTTTGCTAAAGAAAAAAAGAAAGCTAAGCGCGCATTGCGGCTAATCTCTTCAATCGAGCCCTTACCGTTAATTTTTCTAATTTTAGTTTTAGCTATAGTAACCGGGATGCCTAACCGCCCGGCAAATTTACGCACAAAAACTGCGTCTTGTCCGGAATCTTTCCGCAAACCATGATCAAGATGGGCGATCTGTAATTTCAAGCCCAATTCTTCCTTGAGCGCGTTCAATACTAAGGCTAAAACTAGAGAATCCGGTCCGCCGGAGACACCCAGCAGAATTCTATCCCCCGGCTTAATTAAGCCGTATTTTTTAATGCTTTGTTTTACTGTTTTTAGCATAGCCCTATCTTAACATAGCGTTTTGATTTTATAAATAGATAAAAAATGAGGGCAGGATATAAACCCTGCCCTCATTTTCCAAAAAGCTGCCGAAGTGTTATTTAACTTCTTTAGCCTGCTCCTTAGTTGCCGGTTTTTCTTCTTTTTTCATTTTACTGACTTTGGCCTTTTTCTTTTTTGTCTGCGCCTTATTAACCGTGTCAGTTTTTACTGTCTTTACCGGTGCTTGCACTGTTTTAGTCGTTGTTTCCTCAGCGGCAAATGCCAGGTTAACCGCTAAACCGATCGCGAATACAAAAATAATCAATTTTTTCATTTTTGAGCTCCTTTAAATTAAAATAAATTAATCCGGGATTTAGTTTTGAAAACGTTTTAGGCGAGGTGCGGAGGAGATTTTTCCTGACGCTCAATATAAGAAATGATCTGTTTTGGCCAAATCCGGCATTCCCGATTAAAAGAAAGTAACTGACCGTCCGCCGGACTATTGATCAAATCTCGATAGAAGAAAAAATCACGGATTTCGCAAAACCCGCAAAAGGCGCTATCGTCATCGTCCCATCCGCTGGCCAGAGAAATCAAAAAAGAAAATGCCAGTAGAACAAAAAACAATTTTATAAACCACGAGCCCTTCATATCTATCTCCTATTGTCAAAGTATAACATAAAATCCTAATTTTTCAAAAAACATTGTCATTCTCGGAGAATTAAATTGACTTCTTGATTATTCAAGTGTAAATTAAAACTATGATTTCCCGAATAAAAAAAATTTACCGCATGAGCCCGCGGAATGCCAGAAAAGTGGTCCTTAAAAACGCTTTTTCGCTTTCCGCCCTGCAAATGCTTAACTATATCCTGCCAATAATTATCCTGCCATACCTGGTAAGAATTATCGGGGCGGGTAAATTCGGCTTAATCGCCTTTGCCCAGGCCCTGGCGCAATACTTCTCTATTCTAGTTGACTACAGCTTCAATATCACTGCCACTAGAGAAATCTCTCTTTGCCAAAAACAAAAACCAAGGGTTAACGCGATTTTTTCCGCAGTAACCGTAATAAAATTTATCCTAACGTTAATCAGCCTGCTTATCTTTCTGCTAATTGTTAACTTTGTGCCTAGATTTAGAAGCGACTACCTGGTCTACATATTAAGCTTCGGCGTAGTAATCGCTAACGCGCTTTTCCCTTACTGGTTTTTTAGCGGCATAGAAAAAATGAAATATATCTCTAATTTAAATATAATTGCCGGCATAATCTACGCCTTGGGAATTTTTATTTTAGTTAAAGGTCCACAAGATTACCTGTTTATTCCTTTCTTAAACGCCGTAATCTTTATAGCCATGGGAATTACCGGACTACTGATCGCGCTGATTAAGTTTAGAATAGTTTTTATCTTTCCCGGATTCCGGGAGCTGATCCAAGAAGTCAAATCCGGATGGAGCATCTTCGCTTCCAATATTTCCATCAACGCCTACACGATCAGCCGGGTTTTTGCGGTTGGGCTTTTAACTAATAATGTCCTTACCGGATATTATTCCATTGCCGAAAGGATTGCTAATATCATTCAAGTCTTCCCGATGCATTCTTTTACCCAGGCACTTTACCCGCGCCTAAGCAGGATCTTTGAGAAAAATAGAAAGCGGGCTTTTGATTTAATGAACCGGATCCAGCATGTGGCTACAGACGGTTTTATGATTTCCCTGCCGATAATTTATTTTTTGTCTCCGCTGATTATCCGCGTTGCGGCTGGACGGGCATTTCCGGAAGCGGTGCTTTCTTTGCGGTTACTGCTGATAGCGGTATTTTTTGTCGGGGCTAACGCCTACCGGGTACAGTTTTTGCTGGTCTGCGCCAGGCAGGATATTTTTTCTAGGATCCATATCACAGCCGCGCTAATCGGAGTGCCTTTAATTTTTATTTTTATCTGGATTTTTTCTTACTGGGGAGCGGCTTTGGCAACCGCTTTGATTGAAGCAGGTGTAACCCTCTACACTATTCAATTAACCAAAAAATCTTCCAACTTGGCTTCCGGATTGCGGTAACGTTTCCTTCTTGCGGATTTATTTCAATCATACTTGTTTGCGCTCTTCGATTTCTACGCGGAGCTGCTTACTGATAATTCTTTCGATTTCCGCTTTGGTATGCGCGATTTTAATCAACTCTTCCTGCGCTTTGATGCGCTGAGCAGTCTCCTCTTTCAATTCCCGCCATCTGCGCCAAGAAAAAACCACAAAGCTAATACTTAAAGTCAAAAGTAAAGTCACAACTTCGTCAACAAAGGTTACTGCGCTGGGATGTTTTTGCAAAAATTTAACGATAAAGCCGAATATATTGAAAAAATACGAGAGGACAAATACCAGGAAAGAAACAACCGCGATAACGATAAGATCCTTGGTCGCGCTGGAAAGCTTAGAGATAGGCATAAAACTCCTTTTACTAATAGAAATAAGTGGCGGAGAGTGGATTTAAACCACCGACCAAGCGGGTATGAGCCGCGTGCTCTATCAGACTGAGCTACTCCGCCAAGGAAAGATATTCTAACACAAATAAGCGGGTTATTTAAATAATTTTTTAAAGAGGAGTATATAGCCGACTGCAATAGCGTTCAGGCAAGTTAAAACCACGATACCGGCAGCAATATCTTTGATCAATTTAATACGGATATGATATTTGGCGGTAAGCATATCCATCAGCATCTCAATCGAGGTGTTAAAAATCTCTGCCACAAAAACTAAAGTAATCGTAACGCAAAGCGCGACTAATTCTATACCTTTAAGTTGCAGCAAAATACCGGCCATAAAAGCCGCAATACCTAACATGAAAATAATCCGCATATTGCGGTGATAAAGAAAAAGATAGTACAGCCCCTTAGAGGCGCAGGCTACACTCTCAAAAAATCCATGAAATTTAAAAATATGGCGAAAGACTTTTGTCCTGGTCATTATTTCTTCCGATAGGCGGTTAAAAATGAATCGCAATAAATATGTTTATTTAAAATCAGGTCGCTGGTAATCGCTGCGTCCATCAAATCTTTATCTTTAGGGTCTAAAATCGCCGCGTCCAAGCCGTAAGCCGCAGCCATCACTAAAAACGTACGGTTAACCAAAGGCCGCACGAGCGTACCTTGCGAAACATTGCTTAAACCAACCACGGTTTTCGGCGCGGGATCAGAAATAATCTTAAAATCACGGATAGATTCTAGAATATCGCGCATCTGTGCCTGCGCCACGTTAACCGGCATAACGATCGGGTCTAAATATAAATCTTCCGCGGGAAAACCATGGTCCAAACAAGCCGCCACAATATTAGCGGCCATTTCCAAGCGCTGGTCTTTATTTTGCGGGATACCCTTGGCATTAATTGTAATCCCGATTAACTTAGCGTTATATTGCTTAGCTAAGGGGACTAAAATTGCCAATTTCTCCGGGTCGCTGGTAGTAGAATTAATCAGCGTTTTATTTTTGGCCACTTTCAGGCCAGACTCAATCACTTTCGGCTTGCTGGAATCTAAGGCCAACGGTTTATCAGTAACCTCCTGAATTGTTTCCACCAGCCACTGAATATCATTAACCGCGTCTTTACTGGCCGGGCCGCAATTAACATCTAAGGCATCCGCGCCTGACTCAATCTGCTCAAGCGCGCATTTTTGGATCTCTTTTTTATCTTTTTGATTGATCGCCTTGCCGATATTGGCATACATACCGTTAATCAGTTCGCCGATAATATACATTATTTTTACCCTTCCATTAACTGCCCAATATATTTTTGTACTTTTTCAATTGCCAAAGGATGCCGCATAACTAAAATGTCCGCTCCAGCCTGAATCAACGCGCTGCTGGTAATCGCTTCCCAGGCAATCCCCCGCTCTTTTTCCGGACCCCAGTTCGGCATTTCTTTAGCCAAAGTCTTGGCTTCTTTGGCGCGCCAGGCCTCTTGCCCGACAAAACAGATAAAAGGGCTGGCCACGGTCTTATCTCCGGCCAAAGCGGCTAAACGCGCCCTTTCCATAATCGAATAAGCATATTCCAAACCATAACCCAAAGCTCCAATAGTCGGATTAATCACGATCCGCTCCAAGGCCAACCCCATATCGGAAATCAAAATATTTAACTGCTTGGCAATATTAATATCAATCGGGCTTTCGGCAATAATATTATGTCCGTCAGCCAAAGCCGCGGCAGCCAGAGTTTTATAATTATCCTGCACTGCGCTACCGACAAGTATCCGTTCGCCCTTGGCCGCTTCGCAGCAAGCCGGCAAGACCGCGTTGTCTTTAGCATCATCACCGCAGCCGGTAATAATTAAAGGCACGCTGACTTTTTTCAAAAGCTGGCTGACAAATTCCGCCGCCTGCTGCGGGCTCTTATTTCCGGATTCCGGATGTGCCCCCTGCAAACGCAAACAAAGCAATTCTGCTTTATATTTATTGACGCATTCCTGCGCCCAGGCAAGCGGATCTTTTAACACTGCACCGTAAGCGCTAATCAGCTCTTGCGGCCAATCCTGCGGGCTGATATCCCAAACCTCATAAGCAATTACCGGCCGGTACGGAAGCTGGCCTTCTTCAAATAAATAAGGCAAGGCCTTTTGTCCGCCAACCTTTATTACTGACGAACGCGTGCCGCCTTCTGCCTTAGTCGCTCCGATCGAAACTACGGAAACCTCTCCTGACCATTTTTCCACCATCACCTCTGTCGCCATATTTTATCTCCTAATTTCGCTAATGCTGCCAGACTCAATGCGTTATTTTTTAATTTCCAAATCGACTCGCCCTGTAAACTGATCCGGCTGATACTTTTGTCTAAAGGGATATTGCCGATATATTCCAAATCAATGCCATTAATTTTATCTTTTCCCAGCGAACGATTAAAACGGTTAACCAGCAATAAGCGGTTTTTGACTTTTATTTTTAACTCATCAACAATACCGGCAATGCGGCCGGCTGATTTTAAACCAACTGCGCTGGCATCAGAAACCGCCAAAAGCGTATCCGCGCTGCGGGTGGTGCGCCGGGAAAGATGTTCCAAGCCGGCTTCATTATCAATAATTACATAATCATAATCATCGGCAAGTTTAGACATTACCGAACGCAAGATATTATTCACATAACAATAACATCCCGGGCCTTCCGGCTTACCCATAGAGACAACGTCAAAGCCATCTTCTTCCTGTACCGCCTTTTGCACTTCGTATTCAATAAATCTATCCTTGGACATGCCTCCCGGAACCTGTTCCGGATTAGCGCTAACCTCATCCAAGATATCGCCGATCGTGCGGATGGACTTTACGCCCAAGGCCTCAGCCAAATTAGAATTAGGATCAGCATCCACGGCTAAAACCGAACCGAGTTTTTTCTCTTTGATTAAACGCACCAATAAACTGGCAATCGTGGTTTTTCCGGTGCCGCCTTTACCGGCTATTGCGATCGTATAACTCATAATCTTCTCAGACTGGGAAATTTCGCTAAATCCGTATGCGGAAAAAACAGCGCTGCCATATATTCTTCCATATACGCGCCTTCCGTAGACAATTCGAAATAAGTTATCTTCTTGGCGATCTCATCGCATTTACGCAAGGCATCCCAGGATAAAAGCGATTGGCTTGCCCCGGCCAAAGAACTGTTGCCGACAAATTGAAAACGTTCCCGCGGCAGGTCAGGCAAAAGCCCGATCCTTACTGCGCTTTCCATTCTGATCGAAGTGCCGAATCCGCCGGCAATAATTACCTGTTTCACATTTTCAAATTCTAAACCCATATGCTTGACTAAAATCGAAGCAGCCGCGTAAATCGCAGCTTTAGCGCGTTTCAGGTTATCGATATCAGTTTCAGTAATGACGATATCTTCTCCAGTTTGACTCTCCGCTTTAAAAACAACCACAAATTCCCTGCCCAAGTCGGTCTTGCGGATACGCGGATGGTCGATCGCCTTGATTTTCCCGTCTTTATCCAGGACTCCCGCGGAAAGCATTTGGCTGATCAAGTCAATATATCCTGAGCCGCAGATACCGCGCGGCTTCTCATTAGCAATAGTTTTATAGCTTACTTCTTTCGCAGCAGGAGAAATTTTAACTTCCTCTATTGCCCCGCGGGCCGCACGCATGCCGCAAGCCACTCCGCTGCCTTCAAAAGCCGGGCCAGCCGAGGCGGCGCTGGCGACCATAAAATCCTGACTGCCTAAAACAATTTCTCCGTTAGTGCCGATATCAATTAAAAGACATAAATCTTTCTGCTTATAAAGACCGCTGGATAAAACTCCACTGGTCACATCCGCGCCAACATAACTAGCCACTCCCGGCATACAATATAATAACCCGCGCGGATTAATTTTAACTCCTGCGTCTGAGGCGCGGGATACCGGCAGGAAATTAGCGGTGGCTATATACGGCTCTTTACGGATAAAAGTCGGGTCAATGCGCAGCAAAAGATGAATCATGGTAGTATTGCCGGCGCAGATAACACAAGTTACTTCATTTAAATCAACTTGATGCTGAGCGGTCAATTCATGAATAATTTCATTCATTCCTTCGCAAACCGCGGCATGTAATTTCGTCAAGCCATCCGGGTCACGGGCATAAACAATGCGCGTAATCACATCTGAGCCAAAACTGGCCTGCTTATTATAGGCGGCCTTGGTCCCGAGGACCTTTTTAGTATTTAGATCTACCAACTGCCCGGAAAGCGTGGTGGTGCCGATATCAAAACAAACCCCGAAATTACGCTCGGAAGTATCGCCCGGTTCAATCAAGATAATTTCCGCGGTATTGTTTCTCACTGCTAAAGTTACGGTAATTTTCCAGTCGGAGTCGCGTAAAAGCTCGCCCAAAGTACGGATATTTGCCAGCGGAGTTTCTAATAATTCTATATTTGCCGAACGCTTGAGCTGACGATAAACCCGTTCCAGATCACTGATTTTATCTTCCAGATCGGGCTTAGGTAATTCTAAATAAATCTTACGGGCCAGCGAATAATCTTTAAAGTCTCCCGAACTAGCTGATAAAAACGGCTCAATTTCTTCAACCTGACTATAAACACCTTGGCCTTTTAACCCCGAACGCTCAAAATCTTCCTTTTCGAAATTAACTCTTGAGGCCGCCAACACTTCGACTTCACAATCACCTTGTATGGCTGATTGACAAGCCAGATGGATGCCTTGCGATTTTTCCTGAACGCTTAAGATCCCGGTTGATTGGCTGAGAACTTTGCCCTTTTTTAAAATTACCTTACAATGCCCGCAGACTCCATCGCCTCCGCAAGCGGAATTAATATAAACCCCGGCGGAAATTGCCGCAGAAAGAATAGTCGTATCCTTTTTTACGGAAACTGTTTTATTATCGGGGAGAAAAGTTATCTTAAAATTTTCCATTTAGAGGTTTTTTAAAAATGACGGGATCCCCGCGGCTTCTTTGGGTCCGACAATAATTTCGCAGCCGGTCTTATCTTCCAGCTCGCCACTCAGCATAGCCACATAGCCGGGAATGATCAGTTTTTTATGACTGACCAGATCTTTCAAACCGAATTTATCTAAGGAATCGCCAATCTTCTCGGGGGTAAATTTTTCCGCTGCCCAGGCAGTTAGAACCGACATCCCTTCCGTATCCACACTGACGATATAAGCGGGAACTTTGCTTGCCTCAACCTCGCTTAAGACCGTGTAATAGCTGAGAGAAAAATTAGTGGTGATTAAAACCGGCGACTTATTATTGGCCGCGCCGATTGGATAAATCTTCGGCTCGATCTGCAATGGTTTTTGCGGATCAGTATAAATATTCTGCCGTAAGGTCAAAAGCGCCAGGGCCTGCCAATTTTCAATCCCTTTTAATAAAACAATGCTGGCATATTTGGCAATATAAGTAGCTGCCTCCATGACTTCTTCAAACTGGTCGGGCTGATCAATCGCTACTAATAGAGGATAGCCTAAGCTACGGTTAGATTTTTTCAAGGCCTGCCGGCGGATTTGTGTTAAATCCCAGAGCCGGCTAGCTACCGGTTTATTAACAATTTCAATTATCAAATCAGTTAAGCCCTGGCTGTTTAACTGTTTGGTTAATTCGGCCGCCTCGGATAAATCACCCGCTGAAACTACCAGCGGTAAATTGTATTCTTTGGCCAGCCCGGAGATTTGCGCTAAATTATTTTTGTTGGCGCCAAAAATCAGCGGCCTTCTTTCTTTTGCAATCTCCAATGCCGATTTTAAAACAGCCGGGTCATCACAAACTAAAACTACGCCCAATTTAGTATTCGCTATAATCGTTTTCACGGCGTTAATAAATTTATCTTTGTTGCTGTATTTAATAGCGATCAAATTTACGCTTAGCTGCTGGCCGATGCGTTCAAAGTTAAGGCCGTTGATCCGGGCAATATTTTCTTTAAGCTTAGTTTCCGGTAGGCTGTCTTCTAAAATAAAACCAATGCCGCAAGGACGATGAAATTTTTCTTCATGCCGGAAAAGCACCGATTCGTTGCCGATTTCCAGCTTTTCATCGCCTGTTCCGATGGTAACCATTTTGATCGGAGGCTGCGCCTGGGCATTAAGCGTTTCCTTGGACTCTTTACTTAGATAAGGGCATTTGTCAATACTGACTGCTTTTTTTGCTAACTGCATGGCAAAAGCCAAACAAGTAACAAAACCGCATTCACGGCAATTAGTTTTCGGCAATAGCTTATAGATGTCTAAACCAGAAAGCGCCATTTTAATTACTCCTCTGTTAGTAAACAGCACCGGCCCATCCGATAGGGCCGGGTGTATATTTATTTATTGATTAAACTCGCGAAATACCCCGCCCCGAAACCATTATCAATATTCACTACGGTAATTCCCGGAGAACAGCTATTGAGCATAGTCAATAACGCGGAAAGCCCGTGAAAGCTCGCCCCGTATCCGGTAGATGTCGGCACGGCAATTACCGGAGCGCTGGCTAAACCACTGACTAAACTTGCTAACGCACCTTCCATACCGGCGACGACGATTATTGCTTTAGCTTTTTTAAATAAATCCTGATTCCTCATTAACCGGTGCACTCCGGCAACCCCCACATCGTAAAGCTTCTGCACGCGATTACCCATCACTTCTAAAGTAGCTACAGCCTCTTCGGCTACCGGGATATCGCAGGTGCCGGCGCAAACCACTAAAACCATGCCTTTAGCCGGCTTGACGCGATAAATCTGATAAGCAATCTTTGCTAAAGGATTATATTTTAAGCGGGGGAAAGATCTTTTCAGGTATTGATAAACGCCTTTTTCCAGCTTAGTCAGCAACAGATCCTGCTTATGGCTGATAATCTTGCGGGAAATCTCCTTAATATTTTCTTTGGTTTTCCCCGCGCAATAAATAACTTCCGAAAATCCCTTGCGGATATGCCGGTCGGTATCGACCTTAGCAAAACCCAAGTCGCAAAACCCTTTTCTTGAGACCATTAATATCCCCGGAAAATAATAAACAGAATGATAACGATGATCAAGCCGGACAAAATATAGAAATCGTTAAAATAAAGAAAGTCATTCAACTGGTCTTGCGTGGAAAACTTATGGCCGGGATTAGTTTTATGCAGCGGCTTGACTTTCTTCTTATAATCCTCGATCTGGTGCTGTTTAAAACGCAGATAAACTCCGCCGATACGATAAGCGGGAATCACCCCTTTTTCCGAAAGCTCAATTACCTCTTTTTCGGATACGCCCAAAAAATGCGACACTTCCCTGATCGTCAAAAGTTTTTCTTCAGACACTCTTCCTCGTTTCGTTAATTAGAAATTATTTCCCGATCTTCCCGGTGGCTACCCAGGTATCAATCGCCTTACGTTCAAACTTCCAGCTCTCGCCTTCTTTTTGCCCAGGAACTTTACCCGCATTAGCCCATTCCACGATTGAGTTCAAATCAACTTCCAGATACCTGGCCAATTCCTCGGTATTTAAAAAATCGTGCAGCATTGAACAATGGCCTTCCATAATCGCGCCTTCGGCAACGTTTAATTTCGCCGGAAAAATATCCCCTTCCACGATTGCGCTCGGCAAAAGCGTAAGCCGTTCTTTAGCAGTTATTCTCCCTCTGACTCTGCCGCCAACCACAATATTATCTCCAACAATATCCGCGATTACCGTAGCAGTCTGGCCGATAGTCAAGTTTCCGCGCGTCTCCAGATTACCCTCAAACTTACCATTGATCCGCAGGCTTACCGGGTCTTTAAAAGTTAAACTCCCCTGCATACTGGCATCAACATCCAAAATCTTCTCTTCGCCTTTTTTCTTAAACGCCATTATTGCCCTCCCTTCTGCTGTTCGCCATCAATTCCCTTAAGCAGTGTTATATTCTCCATGCGCCTTAAGAAGAAAAGAACGACTAACGCAAGAACAGTGGTAGTTATGCTGGCAGAATAAAAACCACACCCTACTGCTAATCCGATTCCCGCTACTACCCATAAACTGGCAGCAGTAGTCAGACCTTTGACATTACCACGCTCGGTAATAATCGTACCCGCGCCTAAAAAACCGATACCGGTAATTACGCCGGCAGCGATCCGCGCCGGGTCAAACGGCCCGTATGCCTTATATATATCAAAAACATACAAAGATGTCAACATTATCAGACAAGATCCCAGGCTGACTAAAATATGCGTGCGCAAGCCGGCCGTACGGCGCAGCATTTGCCGCTCTAAGCCGATTAATCCGCTCAAGAACACGGTAAGAATTAAACGTAAAATAATCTGCGGATCAGTTAGCATACCTACCTCCTTATCCCGCCGTAGCAGGGATTTTTTTAAATAGCCTATACCCCAAACCGGCAACCATAGCCGCGTTATCCATACAAAGCTGTTTAGCAGGAAAAGAAACTTTGATCCCGCTGGATTTGAAACCGGCTAAGAATTTTTCTCTTAAACGGTTATTCGCGGCTACTCCGCCGCCAACTAAAAGCGTTTT
>JAKAMF010000080.1 GCA_021813045.1 bacterium
TCTCGTAGCCAGCGGCGCGGATATTTTTGTGATTCAATCAACTGTTACCACTACCAAGCATATTGCCAAACAATATAAAGTTTTAGACCTGGAAAAATTCTGCAAGTCGGTCAAAATTCCCGTGATCATCGGTAATTGCGTAACCTATGGCACAACTTTAGAATTAATGGCTACCGGTGCTGCCGGTTTATTGATCGGCGTCGGCCCGGGCGCGGCTTGCACTACGCGCGGCGTCTTGGGTATCGGCGTGCCGCAGGTTACCGCGACGGTGGATGCCGCCGCGGCTAGAGACCACTTTTTTAAGCGTACCGGAAAATATGTTTCAATTATTACTGACGGCGGAATGAACCGCGGCGGAGATATCTGCAAGGCGTTTGCTTCCGGAGCTGATGCGGTAATGATCGGCTCAAGCTTTGCCCGCGCCAAAGAAGCTCCCGGCAGGGGCTATCATTGGGGCATGGCTACTTCGCACGTGAATTTACCGCGCGGAACCCGTATTTATGTCGGCACCACCGGCACGGTTAAAGAAATACTTTTTGGCCCGGCCAGGGTTGATGATGGTTCGCAGAATTTAATGGGCGCTTTAAAAACCTCCATGGGTTCTTTAGGCGCGGCTAATATCAAAGAAATGCATGACGTGGAAATTATTATCGCTCCTTCTATTCAAACCGAAGGAAAGATCTTTCAGGTTGGCCAGAGAGTGGGGATGGGGAAATGACGCGGCAGACAGTTCTGATCCTTGATTTTGGTTCGCAATACACGCAATTGATCGCCCGCCGGGTAAGAGAAAACAAGGTTTTTTCCCGTATCGTGCCTTATAATATTTCCGCTAAGGAAATTGCCTCCTATAATCCAAGAGGCTTGATCCTTTCCGGAGGGCCGGCTTCCGTAACTCTCAAGAAGAGCCCGGTTCCCGATAAAGGCATATTTAAATTAGGTGTGCCGATCTTAGGCGTTTGTTATGGTATGCAGACAATTGCGGAAATGCTCGGCGGTAAGGTTAAGCCGGCTAAGGCAAAAGAATTCGGCAAGGTGGAATTATTCGTCGATGATACCCGCGATCTGTTCAGCCATATTCCGGGCAATTTTACCTGTTGGGCAAGCCATGGCGATTTAGTTTCCAAAATGCCCGCGGGTTTCAAGGTTTCTGCGCATACTTTGAATACTCCGGTTGCGGCAATTTCTAATTCTACGCGCAAGATCTACGGCGTGCAATTCCATCCGGAAGTCGTGCATACGGAAAAAGGCAGCCAGATCATTAGTAATTTTTTATTTAAAATTTGCGGCTGCACCAGCCGTTGGACCATGCAGTCGTTTATCAAAGAGACGATTGATCAGGTTAAAAAGACCGTAGGCAAAGATAAGGTTGTGCTTGGTTTAAGCGGCGGAGTGGATTCTTCGGTGGCCGCGCTTTTACTGCATAAGGCGATCGGCAAAAACGTGCGCTGTATTTTTATTAATAACGGAGTTTTGCGCAAGGGCGAATCGGAACAGATTCTTAAAGTTTTTCGCGATACCTTTCATCTTAATTTGGGTTACTGCGATAAAAGCAAAAGGTTCTTAGACCGCTTGAAGGGTATTACTGACCCGGAACAAAAGAGAAAAATCATCGGTGAAGAATTCGTGCGCGTATTTGAGGAAGAGGCGGATAAGGTTAAGGGCGTAAAATATTTGGCGCAGGGTACGCTTTATCCGGATGTGATCGAATCATTTTCTCCGACCGGAGCTCCTTCGGCGCGGATCAAGAGTCACCACAATGTCGGCGGGCTGCCGGCGCATATGAAACTTAAGCTGATTGAGCCTTTGCGCGAGTTATTTAAAGACGAGGTTAGGGCAATCGGCAAAGAATTGGGTCTGCCGGATAACGTGCTTTATCGCCAGCCGTTCCCCGGGCCGGGCCTGGCCGTAAGAATTATCGGCGAGATTACGGTTGACCGCTTGAATATTTTACGCGAAGTGGATAAGAGAGTGGTTGAAGAAATTACCGCTGCCGGGCTTTATAATGAGGTTTGGCAGTCGTTTGCCGTGCTTTTGCCGATCAAGACCGTAGGCGTAATGGGGGACGAGCGCACTTACGAAAATGTCGTAGCTTTGCGTTGCGTTACTTCGACCGACGGCATGACCGCTGATTGGGCCAAGATTCCTTATGAAGTGCTGGGAAAAATTTCCAACCGCGTAATTAACGAGGTCAAAGGCGTTAACCGCGTTGTCTACGATATAAGCTCTAAGCCACCCGCGACTATCGAGTGGGAATGAGTTAGCTTTTAAAACACGGTTTTGCAGTTGACAAGTAGAGTTGGCTGGTAACCGTGGACTAAAATATGCCCCGAAGTGAGTTTGTCCATCTGCATCTGCACACTCAATACAGTTTGCTGGACGGCGCCTGCCGTATTCCAGATATTCTCGCGCTAGCTAATCAATACGGAATGGATTCTTTGGCAATTACTGACCACGGCGGGATGTTCGGCGCGGTGGAATTTTATCTTGCCGCGCAAAAAGCCGGGATCAAGCCGATTGTCGGCTGTGAGGTTTATGTGGCGCCGAAGAGCCGGCTGGAAAAAACGCTTCAACAATCGGAAGATGCGTCTTACCATTTGATTCTTTTGGCTAAAGATGAAACCGGCTATCAAAATTTAATGAAGCTGGCTTCGATCGGTTATCTGGAAGGGTTTTATTACAAACCGAGGATTGACAAAAGCTGCCTGTCGGAACTTAAAGACGGCTTGATCGGTTTTTCTGCCTGCCTTAAAGGCGAGATACCGGTTCTGCTGCAGCAAAATCGTTTTAACGATGCCCTGAAAACAGCCGATGAATATGCTAATATTCTCGGCCGGGATAATTTTTATCTGGAATTACAGGAAAATACTATCCCTGAGCAAAAAATTGTTAATCAGGGTTTGATTAAAATTTCCCAGGAATTAAAACTTCCCCTGATCGCCACTAATGACGTGCATTATCTGAAAAAAGAACATTCCGTCAGTCATGAAGCCCTGCTTTGCATCCAGACACAAACCTTTTTAAGCGACCCTAACCGGATGCGCCTGCAGGCGGATGAATTTTATTTTAAATCTCCGCAGGAAATGAAAAAACTTTTCGAATATTGCCCGCAGGCGGTAGCTAATACCGTAGAAGTCGCCTCGCGCTGCAATGTAGAGCTTGATTTTTCTAAAGTCCACCTTCCTAAATATGAACCTCCGGTTGGCAAAAGCAAAGAGGAGTACCTACGCGAACTTTGCGAGCTCGGTCTTAAGGAAAAATTTCCTAATGCTGATAGCGCTATCCTTGACCGGCTGGAACACGAATTAAAAATGATTAAAGATATGGGTTTTGTCAGCTATTTTCTGATTGTCTGGGATTTTATCAGTTTTGCCAAAAAAAATAATATACCGGTCGGCCCGGGACGCGGGAGCGCCGCGGGGAGTTTAGTCAGCTATCTTTTAGGCATTACCGATATTAATCCTTTAAGTTATGGCTTGCTTTTTGAGCGTTTTCTTAATCCTGAGCGCATCGGGCTGCCGGATATTGACATTGATTTTTGCTATGAAAGAAGGCAGGAAGTAATTGATTACGTTACCCATAAATACGGGCAGGAAAATGTCGCCCAGATCATTACCTTCGGGACTATGCAGGCGCGCGCGGTAGTCCGCGATGTCGGACGGGTAATGGGCATAGCTTACGCGGATGTTGACCGGATCGCCAAGTTAATCCCCGCGGAATTGGATATGACTTTAAAAAAGGCGCTGGAAAGCGAAGCAGAATTAAACAACCTTTATAAAAATGACCAGGAAATCACTAAGCTGATTAATACCGCGCTTTCTTTGGAAGGACTTAACCGCCATGCCTCGATGCACGCGGCAGGAGTAGTGATCGCAGATAAGCCGCTGAATAATTATATGCCTTTATTCAAGACACAGGACGATCAGATTACTACCGGCTACAGTATGTCTAATTTGGAAAAGATCGGCTTGCTAAAAGTTGATTTTTTAGGCCTGCGCACGCTTACGGTTATTGATCAGGCCGTAAAAATTATCGAACAGACCCGCGGGCAAAAAATCGATATCGCGCGCCTTCCTTTGGATGATAAAAATACTTATAAGCTGCTGGCTAACGCGCAGACCATCGGGGTGTTTCAGGTTGAAAGTTCGGGCATGCGCGATTTATTGCGCAAGCTCGTGCCGGAGCGCTTTGAGGACTTGATCGCTTTGCTGGCGCTTTACCGGCCAGGCCCGATCGGTTCCGGGATGCTCGATGATTTTATTAAACGCAAACATAATGTTGTGCCGGTAAAATTCGACCATAAAAAACTTGAGCCGATCCTGAAGGAAACTTACGGTATTATTGTTTATCAGGAGCAGATTATGCAGATTGCTTCTGCCCTGGCCGGCTTTAGCTTGGCGCAAGCAGATTTGCTGCGCCGGGCCATGAGCAAGAAGATTCCGCAGGTAATGGAAAAGGAGCGCAAGAATTTTCTCACCGGCTGCATCAAAAACGGCATCAGCGAAAATGTTGCCGCCAAAATATTCGACTTGATTGAGTATTTTAGCGGTTACGGCTTCAACAAAAGCCATAGCGCCGCTTACGCGATGATTTCTTACCGTACCGCTTATCTAAAGGCTAATTTTCCGGTCGAATTTATGTGCGCGCTTTTGACCTCAGAACGCGATAACACGGATAAAAT
>JAKAMF010000081.1 GCA_021813045.1 bacterium
ATCTAAAGGCAGCTTTTTAATTCTCTGTGTAGGTAACTTTTCTAATAAAAATAACGCTAATCAAACGCTGTCCCTTTTAAAAAAAAGGTACCAAGACAGCTACGTAAGGAGGTTGTAAGCCAATGTCTATACATCCATCGCTAGCCGCATCTGAAAAAGATAAAAAACAAAGGTCTGTCTTAAAACGTACGGAACGCCTAAAACTCATGCAAGAAAAGAAACAATGGAAAGAAGGCGACGATGTTTTTGGCCTGCCCAAAATAAAAACCCTCAGAATTAAAATCAAGAAGGAAAAAGCGGAGAAAACAGCTGAAGCTGCCGCGGGCGCGGTTGCCGCACCTGCCGGCGCAGAAGCTGCCGGCGCAGCAAAACCCGCTGCCAAAGCTGCTGCTGGTAAAGCTGCTGGTAAAGCAAAATAACCTAACAGTGAAAATCAAATTCTCTACCGCTATAGCCGTTTATCTACTCGGTATCTGCTTAGCTATTCCGGCGCTGGCACAATATTCTTCGGGTATTGTTAATACCGATAATATCAATATCCGCTGTGACTCGAATACTAATTCTGCGATAATTGCCAAACTCGCCAAGGGGCAGCGCGTAGAAATCTTACTAGAAAAATACGATTGGTATAAAATCCGCCTGCCGCGTTACGCTCCGGCTTATATAAAAAAGCAATTTGTGGAAATCTCGGATAAACGTAAAGCGAAGGTTACCGCTAATAATGTGAATATTCGCCTTACTCCTAATGACGGCGCGGCAATTATCGGCAAAAGCGAACAAGGAGAACCTATAGAGGTCCTGGCGGAAAGCGGAGAATGGTATAAAATTGAACCGGTAAAAAATAGCTTTGGCTGGGCGCATAAACAATTTATCGCTACCGCTAACCCAATCAGGCCAGCCGCCGCACAAACCACAATCACTGCCGCCACAGTGATCACCGAGCCGCAAGCCGCGGACATTGTCTATGAAGGCATTCTGCAACCAACCGCTAATAAACATTACCCTTATAAGTTAGTTACCAAAGAATACGCAATTTATCTGGTCAAACCAGGCACGGCTAACAATCTTGAAGAATTAATTTATCAAAAAATAAGGTTAACAGCCAAAACCTCTTCAACCCCTAAAGAAAAGTACTCCGTGATCGAAGCAATAAAAGCGGAGACCCTGGAGTGAACGTTCTTAGTTTTTTAATCACCTTTTCTTTACTGCTTCTGGCAATTACTGTACACGAATTTGCCCACGGCTGGACAGCTTATAAATTAGGAGACAAAACCGCTAAATATTTCGGCCGCCTGACTCTTAATCCGCTGGCGCATATTGACCTCTTCGGCACGATCCTGCTACCCTTAATGCTTTTTATCGCTACGCGCGGTGCGTTTGTTTTTGGCGCAGCCAAGCCCGTGCCGGTTAACTTCGCGAATTTAAGAAATCCGCGTACCGGAGCCATCTGGGTAGGTTTAAGCGGGCCTTTGGCAAATTTTATTTTTGCTATTTTTTCCAGCCTGGCTTTAAAACTTATCCCGCTTAATCAAACATTAACCCTGATACTTCTGCTCTTGATAAATATCAATGTGGTCTTGGGCGTATTTAACCTAATTCCCATCCCGCCCTTAGACGGCTCACGGATAGTAATGGGCATCCTGCCCAGAGCAGCGGCTTTAAAATACGCCGCGATAGAGCCATGGGGATTTTTTATTGTAATCCTCTTAACTTATTTCGGATTGTTTGATATAATAATCGCACCAATCGTAAAAACAATCTTAACTTTTTTAATTACCGGTTTTTAAAATGAGAGAGATTAAAGTTAACCTGAAAGAACGTTCCTATAAAATTTTTATCGGCGCGGGTATTTTGCAAGAATTAAAGCGGATACTCAAACCCTTAAAATTAGGCGATACCGCCTATATTATTACCAATAATACAATAAAAAATGCCTACGGTAGCTATCTGCAAAAAGCGCTAAGGCAAGCCGGGTTTAATGCAGTATTCAAAACCGTAGCTGATTCGGAAAAAAGTAAATCCCTGAAAACCGCCTCCGCGGTAATCGAAGACATCGCCAAATATGAAACGAAAAGTCGCATTTTTATTATTGCTTTTGGCGGAGGGGTAATCGGCGACCTGGCAGGCTTTGTCGCTTCAATTTATAAACGAGGCATTAATTACATCCATATACCAACCACGCTCTTGGCGCAAGTGGATTCCAGTATAGGAGGGAAGACTGCGGTAGACTTAAGCCAAGGCAAAAATCTGATCGGAGCATTTTACCAGCCACGTATGGTAATTATTGACATAAATTTATTGCGCAGCTTAAGCAATAAAGAAATCTCCGGCGGACTGGCGGAAATAATTAAATACGGCGCAATAAAGGATAAACCGCTCTTCCAATATCTAGAAAAAAATCATGCCAAGGTCATCGCTAAAGATAAAAAAGCCCTAGAATATATTATCTACCGCTGCTGCAGCATCAAAGCAAGGATCACGGCGAAAGACGAAAAAGAGAAAAAAGGATTAAGGACAATCCTTAATTTCGGCCATACGATTGCCCATGCCATAGAAGCTGCCGGCGGCTATGAAAAATATACCCACGGCCAGGCAGTGGCAATCGGCATGTTGGCTGCCTGCCAAATCAGCATTATGCTTAAGTTAGCTAAAAAAGAAATTTTCTGCCGGATGGAAAAATTGATCCGCGCCTGCGGCCTGCCCTTAAAGACTAAGGGAATCCCCAGCCAAAAAGTATTTCAGGCGCATTTGTTAGATAAGAAGTTTGAGGGAGCTAAAAACCGTTTTGTTTTAATCGAAGATATCGGCAGGGTAAAAATAATAGAGAATATTCCTGCGGCGGTAATTAAAGCCGCGATTAAAAATAGGCTAAATTAACTACCTGCAGAATTTTGGGTAAGCCTTACTTCTTGCCCGTCAGAAGTCCGCATCAGCACGTTGTTTTCATTAATCTTCGCCACTACCGCTTCATTAATAATATCGCCCTCTTTAACTACCTGATTATTAACAATGGCGTAACTATCCTGTTCGGAATAGAAAATACCGTTTAAAACAAACTTTTCGTAACGGGCGATCTTCTTAGGTTCCTCGACTACGGGCGGGATCACTGCCTGGGGATTAGGGGCAAGCACGGATGTTAACACGGTTTTCTCTTTGGCCGCGGCAGGCGAAGAAACAGCCTTAAGCGAAAAAGAAAAGATTATCCTGGCTACGGCTACTCCGAGGACAACAACCATGAAATAAGCCGCATAATATTTAAAATTAGAGTGCTTCAGCCGGCTAACCTTTAGGCTAGCTTCGACTTCTTTAGATTCTTCAACTTTTTTTAAGGCGTCATAAATAATGCTCATTTTTTTAGCTCTTCCCGCTGAATGAGGCCTGCCAAGTCCTGCCGGCAACGCTGAATTATTTCTTCGTCAATAGAGTAGGTTTCTTTAACAAAACCCGCCAAGAGAGCGCGGTCACAAATAATATTCACCAGCCGCGGCGTTCCGATAGACAATTCCGTGATTGCTTTAACTGCCGAAGGAGTAAAGGTAATATGATTGCCGCCGACAATATTTAAACGGTGGCGGATATACTGATTAATTTCATCTTCCCCTAAAGCCTGGATATGATAACGCACGGCAATCCTTTGCTGAAGCTGGCGCAATTCATAAAGCTCAAGCTTACGGTTAAGTTCCGGCTGGCCGACTAAAACAATCTGCAAAAGTTTATGTTTGTGCGTTTCCAGGTTAGAAAGCAGGCGCACTTGTTCCAGCTGCGGTACAGTCAAATTTTGCGCCTCGTCAATAATCAAAACAATGTTATTCCCTTTTTCCGACTGGCTCAAAAGAAACCTGTTTAAATGCCAAACGCAAGAAAAACTTGATTCATCTTTAACGCTGATTCCGAAGTCCTTGACAATCGCGACTAAAAGCTGCTCTTGGGGAAAATAGGGGTTGAGGATAAACGCGGTCTTGATATTCTCACCCTGCGTATCCAGAAAAAAACGGCAGAGGGTGGTCTTACCCGTACCGATCTCCCCGGTAATCACAAGAATACCTTTTCTCTGATTAACGCCATAAGACAAATGCGAGATTGCCTCCTGATGCGCCCGGCTGGCAAAAAAGAAGGCAGGGTCAGAGGTAACGTTAAAAGGCTTCTCTTTGAGGTTATAAAACTTGCAGTACATGAATTAATTATAACATCGAAGAAATAGGTTAGCAAGAATCATATCAAGGCGCTCCGGCTATTGACAGGGGATAAAATTTATGCTATATTTACTGCTAATGAGGAACCGCCACGGCCTCAACTAAAAGGATGGGGCATGATTGAAAAATGGCAGGAAAAAAGGAAATTTCCGCGGGTAGCCCTAAAAACAGAAATACAGTGCCAGATCCGCGGGGCTTGCCAATCCAACTATGCGGTTACCAATGACATCGGCCTGGGTGGGCTTAGCTTTACCAATGACAGTTTTATTCCCGCCAATACTTTATTAAACCTGGAAATAAAACTAATGTCAAAAACATTGAGCACCACCGCGAAAACGGTAAGGATAAATTCTCTGCCTTTTTCAGACCGCTATAACCTTGGAGTAGAATTTACTGACTTACAATTGGAGCAAAA
>JAKAMF010000082.1 GCA_021813045.1 bacterium
AGTATTGGCATTAAAAGCCGGAATGAATAAAAATGAAAAGAGAAGATATCGAGTCGTATAATTATATTATTATTGCTGTAGTGGTAATTTTGGTGGGAGCGATTTTTTTCTTCCGGATCAGAAATCAGGAGATGTATTTTGCCCGTTCCGCGCTTTACGGCTTGTTTAAGGGTAATCTCGGCGTGGCTAAACAGATTGATTGGCAGAATTTGAAAATGCTCGGCCAGGATGTGGGTGTGATCTATAATAAATTACCGGATGAGCGGGAAAAAAAAGATTTTCAGGCGGCTTTTGTGCGCAATTTTTCCCGCGGCTTTCAGGCCTCCGGCGCGAAGCTGAGTTCTTACGCTAATTGGCGCGTCGATTCCCGGGAAAGCGATTTTACCGTGGTTGCCGTCGATGATACCGCCCACAAAAAGACCGCGCTGGTCTTGATTAGCAAGATCCCCAAACATAAACTTGCGGGTTTATCCTGGAGGTAGTAGAATAACATTACTATGTTTTTAAATCAGAAGCGTACCAGAGGCTTTATCACGATTGAGCACGCTATTTTAATCGCTTTTATTGTTGCCGCGCTTTTAGCTAGCGCGGTTTATCTTAAGCGCTCGCTGATGGGCAAGTACCGCAGCGTGGGCGATGGTTTTGGTTTCGGCAGGCAGCACCAAAGCGCGAATTAGGGGGTAAGTGAATGCTTTTTCTGGTCATAATCTTGGTTGCCGCGGCAGTGATATTATTAAGCATCGCCGTCTTTCCTTTGGTTGCCGGTAAGATCAGCCAATTGCAGTTTAAAAAAGTCAACAAAGCGGAAGCCAAGCTGGAGACAATGTTTATTCAGGCTGACCGCAAGCGGCTCCTGCTTTTTTACGCGCTTTCTCCGCTGATCCTGGCAGTAGCCGCGTTTATCATTACCAATAGCCTGATCATCAGTTTTATTGCCGCGGGCATTGGCCTGATCATTCCGGAAATCTATTTAAGGGCATTGGAATCTAACCGGCGGATGCGTTTTTCCAATCAATTGGTAGATGGGTTGATGGTAATGTCTTCTTCGTTAAAAGCAGGGTTGTCGCTTTTGCAGGCAATCGAGGTTCTCACCGAGGAAATGCCTCCGCCAATCTCTCAGGAATTCGGTTTAGTGCTGCGGGAAAACCGCATGGGGATTACCTTGGAAGACAGCTTAAAGACCATGCAGCTGCGCATGAATATTGAAGAGCTGAATTTGATTATTACTGCGATCTTGGTTGCCCGGCAGACCGGCGGCGACTTGACTAAGGTTTTGAGCCGCTTGACTACGACGATTCGCGATAACCGTAAGCTCAAAGATAGTATTAGCACGCTTACTTTGCAAGGCCGCTTGCAGGGTATCATTATGTCAGCCCTACCATTTTTGTTTGTCGGCTGGGTGTTGAGTTTTAATAAGGGACATTTTGATATTATGCTTAATTCCGACAAGGGCAGGTTTCTTTTGATTCTGGCGGTAGTATTACAGGTGGTGGGGATGTTTTTGATCCGTAAATTCAGCATGATTAAATTCTAAGGGGCAATTATGTTAATCGCGATTGCGGTTTTGTTGTTGGCTGGTTTTGGCCTGGTGATTTTCAGCGTCCTGCATTATTTATCGACCCGCGTGGAAATGCCTAAAGAAGTCAGGCCGCAAGTGCCCTTATCTAAGAAAAACTACCTTACCGGCCAGATACCTTTTGTGCAAAAGATACTGGAAAGGCTTAAGCTCGACGCTAAAATCCAAAAAAATATTGACGCCAGTCATATCAAAATTACTCTTTCGCAGTTTGTGAATATAAAGATTATTCTGATGATTGTTTGCGGCGGCCTGGTGTTCATGTTTTTTAGCAATGCCTCTCCGATATTTATTGTAATTGCCGTTGCTTTAGGTTATTTGATTCCGGATATCTGGCTGAAAAATAAGATCAAGCAGCGCAAAGCAATGATCGCGCGGATCCTGCCGGAGACGGTGGACCTTTTGGGTTTGTGTATTGAGGCAGGGCTTGATTTTGTCACTTCGATGAGCTGGTTGATTGAAAAGATTCCTAATAATCCGATGATCGAAGAATTGTCTTTTGTTTATGAGGAGATTAAATGGGGCAAGCCGCGTTCGCAGGCGCTAAGGGATATGTCGCGGCGTTTGAATATCCCGGAAGTAAGCAGCTTTGTGCAAACCCTGGTGCAGGCCGAGCGCTTGGGCACGCCGGTTAATGAGGCCTTTACCATTTTATCCGAAGATACGCGTATGCGCCGTTTTCACGCTGGCGAGCGCTATGCTTTAAAAGCGCCAATGAAAATTCTTATTCCCCTGGTTTTCTGCATTTTGCCGGTAATTGGTATTATTATCGGTGGTCCAATTATGCTACAGTTTATGAGTGGTAGCATGATGAAGGCGTTTTAGCAATCTTAGAAATGTCCAATCTGCATCAAAAATGTCCATTCTGAAGCTTAGAACCCGATCATTGTAGATATCTCTGTGGATAAACCTCTCATTTAGAAACCGCTTGCAAAAATAGCTGTTTTAGGATTGAAAAGCAGCCTTGACACAGGTATACTTTGCTTGTCTTTAATCAATTTATTAAAATTATAAAGGAGGGGAAAATGAGTTTAGGCCACGGAAACTCATCGAGGAACAAAACGTCTTTTTTTCAGAAAGTCAAACGCGTTACCGCAGTATTATTGCTCGCCATTTTATTTATCCAGCAGCCGCTTTGGGCAAAGAGTTATAGAAACGACTACGCCGATATTAGCTCGCTTTTTAAAGAGCCGTCACTCAGCGATGCTTTGATTTCCGCAGGCATTACGGTTGGCTCTGCTTTTGTTTTGGGCGGCGGAAAATTCTTTAGTAATTTCGGCGCTTCGGCGTTTAATGCCACGATATCTCAGACCGCGACTAATTTGGCGATTCATGCTTTTAATATGTCGCCGAGCACAGCGCAGATCTTTGGCTATGCTTTTTCCGGGGCAATCAACGGCGCGTACAAAGGCGGGTTTAACAGCGCTCCGGTTTTAAAAGGCGCTTTACAAGGCGCGATGATCGGCGCCGGGGCTGTGTTGGCTTATAATGCTATAAAAAACACGGGTTTTTATAAAAGTAATCCGATGATCGCCAATCAATTCGCTTCTTTAGTCGGCGGCGCAGCCGGCCATTTGCTTTATAGCGGAATCGGCGCAATGGCGGGAGCAAATCTTGGCCTTATGCAGAACGGCAAGCCGGTGCATGATTTTGCCGGCGGCGTATCCGCGGCATTTAATGAAAAGCTGTTCCAGCAGTATTTAATTACTTCTAGTATAAAGTTGGGTATTCAGTCTGTCTTGGGGCCGCAGTATATGAGGTATTCAAGTATTCTCGGCGATTCTGTCGCCCAGTGGGCAACGGGCGGTAATATAGGTAAAGCATTATTGAGCGGTGCAATCCAGGGCGGAGTTTCTTTGGCATTAAGCGGGGGCAGTTTTAATCCGGTCACCGGACGCAACCGTATGGGCTTTACGCCCACCGAAGCAGCTCTGGTAAATTGGGCTGCAGTTGGTTTGGTGCATACTGCTTTAGGCGGTAACTTAGGCAAATACGCCACAGGATTTTTGAATGAGTTTGGAACCTTTGGCCAAACCTCTGATGCCAAATTCGGCTGGGGGTCCAGCTTGCATTTAATTAAGATTGCCGAATATAACGGCTTGGCGAATTTCAAAGCCAACGCTGATTGGTTAAGAAAGGCTAGCGGCCAGTCGTGGAGCCAGTTAGTTAAAGACGGCCAAGTGAATAAGCTTATGCCTTCGCCGCTTTACTCGCTGGTTAATTATACCAGTTCGAGTTTGCACAGTTATGCCACACAGGTTATTGCCAATGATATTTTAAAAGGCGTAAATAAAGTAGAGCAATTAATGCATTCGCCTAAACCGGTCAAGACACCGGATCCGGTAACGGATCAGGGAGCGCGTGATCAGGCAGCGAAATTAGAGAGATTGCAGAGAATGGCAAAGCCTGAATCTGCTACAGCTGTACCTGAAGATACGGTTATGGTAGAGTCTCCGCACCTCTGGGCGAGACAACAAGCAGAATTTGAAGCGGCACAATTAGCAAATATTAATTCAAGCGGGCCGGCGTCTGTGCTCGGCACCGTTGTTTCTGAAGGATCCGCGCCAATTCCCGCGCAGCCGGAACGGATTCAGTCTGATTTACGTGCTGAATATCCCCAGCCGTCGCAGCCCACGCCGATATTGACAGGCGCACAGCCTGAAGTGCCGGCAGTCAAATTAGAACCCGCTTCTCCTGCCGCGGCGCCGGTTATTTTAGAGCCACAAGGAAATTATGGTCCGCATTCTGCGGGCTTTGATTCAGTGAATAAGCCGCAGCCGACAGCAGCGCAATCTGAAGATCCGGTTCTCTGGGGTAGCACCAATCCTAAATTTGCTAGAGCAACGCAAGTTTTACTAGAAAAAGATTTCGGTCCAGGTATAAAAACCATTGCCTTCGGGGCTTTCGAGGATATCACTTCTCAACGAACCAGAATAGTTACTTTTGAAGATGCTCAAGGTAATAAATACCGTGCCACTGTTGATGTCGGCACATCTGATTCA
>JAKAMF010000015.1 GCA_021813045.1 bacterium
GGAGAGCGGGAGGGTGGCTGAGCGCAGGTTAAACTTTTTCGCGCATTCGATCGGCGAATATAAGGGGGATGATATACCTACTCAAGCGGATTTTTTAAGTAAATTAAAAGAATGGGGCATCAGAACTAACCAACATTCGCGCGTTTGCCAGAATATCGAGGAAGTAATTGATTTTTGCCGCCTTTGGCAGGAAAAAAGAGATAAACTGCCTTATGAGATAGACGGGATTGTCATTAAGGTGAATGATTTTCTTAGCCAGAAAAGGCTGGGCAGTACCTTAAAAAGCCCGCGTTGGGCAGTGGCTTATAAATTCCCCGCGCATCAGGCAACTACGGAAGTTTTAGAAATACGGGTTGGGATCGGCCGCACCGGAGTGATTACTCCGGTTGCGATTTTAAAACCGGTATCCTGCGCCGGAGTAACCATCGAGCACGCCACCTTACATAACTTTGACGAAATCAAACGTTTGGGTATTAAGGTCGGCGACCGGGTAATTATTGAGCGCGCCGGAGAAGTAATCCCTAAGGTGGTTAAGGTTGTGGATACGGTGCGTACCGGCAAGGAAACAGAATTTCGGATTCCCCGGAAATGCCCTGTCTGCCAAGGATCAATTATTAAAGAGAAAGCAGAGGAAGTTGCTTATCGCTGCGTTAATCCGAATTGCCCGGCGCAGATCCAGGCCGGTATTTTACATTTTAGCGGCCGTGACGCTATGGACATCGAGGGCATGGGGGAAAGCGCTGTTTCTCAGCTGGTCAGCCGCGGGTTAATTAGGGATTTGGCGGATATTTATTTTTTAAAAAAAGACGATTTATTGAAATTAGAGTTATTTAAAGATAAAAAAGCGGATAATCTGCTTGCCGGAATCGCCTCCAGCAAAAAACAGCCGTTATCGCGCCTGCTTTTTGGTTTAGGTATCAGGCATGTTGGCCAAAAGGCTGCTTTTGTTTTAGCGCAAAAATTTGTCACTCTGGATAATTTACTTAAGGCCAAAGAAGATGATCTTAAGGCGATCTATGAGATCGGTCAGGTTATGGCTGATTCGATTGTTGAGTATTTCAAGCAGGAGACAACCAGGAAATTGATCGAGAAACTTAAAAAAGCCGGAGTTAACCTTAAAGAAGAGATATCCTTAAACAAGAAAAGCTTAATCAACGGCAAGGCTTTTGTTTTTACCGGCGAATTGGCGGATTTCAGCCGCAGCCAGGCCGAGCGGATTGTGCGCCAGTTTGGCGGTAATGCCGTTTCCAGCGTAAGCGCGAAAACCGATTTTTTAGTTGCCGGAAACAAACCCGGTTCGAAATATGCTAAAGCTAAAGCGCTCGGCGTTAAAATTATTGACGAAAATAAATTTAAGGAGATGATCAAATGAAATTAAAAAAATTTATCATTATCTTTGGGCTATTGGTCATGTGTTTTGAATTAATCGGCTGCGATGCCTTTGTGCGCAAATTTACCCGCAAGAAGAAAAAAAGCGCCGGGCCGCAGGAGGAAATGGTTATTTCTCCGGTAGAATATCCCGCTCCGTTTTTAAGCAAGGAGCAGCAATACCGCAAATATTTTCTTTATTGGCAATCCTGGCAGGATGAATTAATTGACGCGCTGCTTTATCCGACCAGCCGCAAGAGAATGATCGACTGCGCGGATCAGTCGATTGAAAATCTCAAGTCCATGCAGGGCATGTTAAACGATAAAACCAAAGCTAGGTTAGGCAGTTATATTGATCAGATGAAGGGGCTAAAGGGAAAAATCGAAAGTAATATTTATAACCAGGATATTTCTTATGTAAGGTTTAGCGTTGAACGCATACGTAGAGATGTGTTTAGGGATTTTCCTTACCATAAGATAAAGGATAAATTACTGTGATTTTTGAGAAAATAACTGTCGGAGCGCTAGCGGCAAATTGTTATATTCTTTCGGACGGGCCGAAAAATCTGGCAGTTATTATTGACCCGGGCAGCGAAGCCGCAAAAATTAAAAAAGCCTTGGCCAAACACGGGCTTAAGCCGGGGATAGTAATAAATACACACGGCCACTATGACCACATTTCGGAAGATGATAGTTTTGGCGTTGAAGTTTATTGCCATAAAGATGACGTAGCTTTTTTGCGGGATAGCGGATTGAATCTTTCTAATTTTTTAGTAGGTACCGGCATGGTAGTTAAATCCGCAATTAAGCCGTTAGAAGACCGGCAATTGATCAATTGTGACGGGATAGCTTTGGAAGTGATCCATACGCCGGGACATACTCCCGGGGGGATCAGCCTTTGGCTGAAGAAGCCGCGGGAAGATATTATTTTTAGCGGGGATACTTTATTCCGCGAAAGCGTGGGCAGAACCGATATTGCTTTAGCCAGCCACGAAAAAATCATGCAGTCGATTCAACAAAGATTAATGGCCTTAGATGATAAGGTCGAAGTTTATCCCGGCCATGGCCCAGGCACAACTATCGGCTGGGAAAGGAAGCACAACCCGTTTTTAGTTTAAATGCGCGAACTGATCGATACTTTTATGAATTATCTTTCTGTAGAAAAGGGTTTAGCCGGCAACACTATTTCTTCTTACCGCCGCGACCTTAATTTCTACGTGGATTTTTTAGAAAAAAACCGCATCAGCGCGCTTTCGCAGAGCAGCAAGAATGACGTGATTAATTTTATGCTTAGTCAAAAAGATGCCGGTATCGCCGCTAACTCCGTCAGCCGCCGGCTTACCGCGATCCGGGTTTTCTACCGTTTCCTGGCGCGGGAAAAAATTTTGAAAACCGACCCTACCAGTTTGATCGATTCGCCTAAGTTATGGAAAAAAATTCCCGAAGCTTTATCTCTGGCTGAAATTGAATCATTGATCAGCCAGCCCAACTTACGGGATATTCAGGGTATCCGGGACCGGGCGATATTGGAAACTATGTACGCTACCGGCATGCGCGTTTCGGAAGCGGTAAATTTGAAATTAGACGGAGTCAACCTGGATATCGGTTTTATTCGCTGCATTGGCAAAGGCAATAAAGAGCGGATTATCCCTTTAGGTAAAAAAGCGATTGAAAGCATCAAGCGCTATTTGGAAAACAGCCGGCCGAAATTTTTAAAGTCTAAAACCAGCCCGTTCCTTTTTGTTAGCCGCTTAGGCGCTAAGATTTCCCGGCAATCGTTCTGGAAGCTGATTAAAAAATACGCTTCCTCCGCCGGGATCAAGAAGCCGATTAAGCCGCACATCTTGAGGCATTCTTTTGCCACGCATTTGCTGGAAAGGGGGGCTGACCTGCGTTCGGTGCAGGAAATGCTCGGCCATTCTAATATTTCCACTACGCAAATTTATACGCATATAAATAAAGACAGGCTAAAGAGTATTCATCGGTCGTTTCATCCGCGGCCATAAACAGGGAGCAGGGGGAAGATGAAAGAATATTTGAAAAAATTACCAGCAGAGATACAGGATTTGATAAACCTGATCAGCAAGGCCGCGAGTTTGCGCAAATGGCCGGTTTATCTGGTCGGTGGTTTTGTGCGCGATCTGATTTTGGGCAAAGATAATTGTGATTTAGATATTGTGGTGGAGGGCGAGGCAGAGGTTTTTGCCGCGGATCTGGCGGCTAAATTAGGCGGCCGTTATGTCAGACATCATCAGTTTGGCACGGCCACGGTTTATAAGGGGCATTTTAAAATTGATTTGGCTACTGCCCGCCGGGAAATTTACGCCCAGCCCGCCAGTTTGCCGTTGGTGGAATTCGGCACGCTGCAGGAAGATTTAAAAAGAAGGGATTTTACGATTAATGCCATGGCGATCAGCATTTGTCAAAACAATTTTGGCGAGTTAAAGGATTTTTATCAGGGCAGGAAGGATTTGAAGGCTAAGAAAATCCGCGTTTTACATGATTTGAGTTTTATTGATGACCCGACTCGGATTTTGCGCTCGATCCGTTTTGAGCAAAGATTCGGATTTAAGCTGGAACCGCATACTTTAAAATTGCTGAAAGCCGCCCGCCTGAAAGGGATGCTGGAAATTACCCAGCCGCAGCGCTTGCGTGAAGAATTAATTTTAATGTTTAAAGAAAAGCAGCCGCTTAAGCAGGTAAAACGCTTAAACCAGTTGGCCGGCTTAGGTTTTCTAAATCACAAATTAAAGTTAACGGCTAAAAATAAAAATTTGCTTAAATCGGTTTCTCAGCAAATTGGCTGGTTTAATAAGGTTTTTCCCAAGCGTAGAAAGCTGGATGAGTGGTTGATTTATCTTTTGGCGTTTTTAGATTGCCTGGATATGAATTCTACAAATGAATTCTGCCGGAAATTTGTTTTCCGCCGGGGAGACGAAAAAAGGATTTTCAGCGCTAAAAACGATATCGTAAATTCGGCGCAGGGATTAAGTAAGCCGAAAGTTGCCCCGGCAAAAATTTTTAAAACCCTTGAGCCGTTAAGCTACGAGGTAATTATTTTGGCTAAGGCGAAATATAGGAATAGGCATTTACAAAAATATATCGCCGACTTTTTAGAAATTTATAACGGCATGCGTATTTATGCTTCCGGAAGTGATTTGCGTAACCTCGGCCTTAGCCCCGGGCCGGATTATCAGAAGATCTTTGCCGAGGTCCTGGAAGCTAAGTTAAACGGCGCAGTCAAGACGCATGAACAGGAAATGGAGTTAATTAAAAAAATGATTAGGAGAGACAGCCATGGCCAGGATTGAGAAAGTTGCGGAAACGATCAGGAAAGAGATCAGCCTTATCCTGCACGATGAATTGAAAGACCCGCGTTTGGGTTTTGTGACAATTACCGCGGTGGAGTTAACCAAGGATTTGCGCATAGCTAAAGTTTTTTACAGCGTTTTAGGCAGCGAGCAGGACCGTCAGAATACTAAACTAGCGCTTGATTCTTCATTGGGTTTTATCCGTAAGCTGGTCGCGGAAAGAATTCAGTTGAGGTTTGCTCCGGAACTTATGTTCAGGGAGGACAATTCCACTGAATACGGCGCGAAGATTGAAGAGATTTTAAACGAGATTAAAGAGGAGAAAAATGAGCCTAAAAAAAATAGTCGCGCAAATAAGAAGAAACCGTAATTTCCTGGTTACCGCTCATGTCAATTTGGAAGGCGACGCCATTGGGGCGCAACTTGCCTTTTATTGGCTGGTAAAAAAGCTCGGCAAAAATGCGGTTATGGTTGACGAAGACAGTATGCCCTATGGTTATGATTTTCTGCCGGGCATAGAAAAAATTATCAGGTATAAAGATAATTTAAAAAATGTAAGCTTTGATTGTTTCGTGGTTTTAGATTGTTCGGACTTAAAAAGGACCGGTGAGGTCTGGCGCTTAAATAAAAATAACAAGCCGGTAATTAATATCGATCATCATATCAGTAATGACCACTTCGGCACTTATAATTGGGTTGTCCCGCACGCCTCCAGCGCCTGTGAGCTGGTTTATCGGCTGTATAAAACAATGAAGGTTCCACTTGACCCGCAATCCGCGCTTTGCCTTTACACCGGCATGGTTTGCGATACCGGAAGTTTTCGTTATACCAATACCGGCTGGCAGACGCACCGGATCGCCTCCGATCTTTTGAAATACGGCGTTAATCCGGCGCAGGTCTATAAAAATGTTTTTGGCAATTATCCGCTTAAGGATATGCAGTTGATCAGTAAGATCCAAAATAATATTCAAGCCAATGCCAAGGGTAACTTGATCTGGTTTGAAGTGAAGAAGGACTGGCTGAAGAAATATAAAACGATTTACGCTGACTTGAGCGATCAGGTTTTAAGTTTTGGCCGGCAGGTCAAAGGAGCAGAAGTAGTGGCTTTATTCAAGGAAAACCTTGGTTTAAAAAGCGAAGTCAGGGTTAATTTCCGCTCGCAGGGCAAGGTTGACGTCAATGAGATCGCCAAGTCATTCGGCGGCGGCGGCCATCGCACCGCAGCCGGCTGTACCATTGCCGGCCGCTTGGACGACATCAAGAAAAAAGTCTTACGTAAGATAGAAGAAAAGTTATAGCTGATCTTTCTAATGAATCTGCCCGGCTTCTCGCTAGGTTGATTTTTTTCACGCCAAAAAAGCTCAGAATTTCGGCGGCTGCAGAACTCGCGTATTTTGTGCTAGCAAAATCCGCTCAGACAGCTTCGCCGTCCCCGTGTTGGTCGCCCCGCCTACGGCGGTGCTCCCACGGGGATTCCCGAAATTATTCGCTTTTTTGGCTAAAAATCAACATTCGCTCGAACCCGGGCAGATTCATTTTAGAATTATCTAAAAATAGAAACGTTCCTTAATTTTTTTGATAGAATATGAATCGTTGGGGAATTCCAAAGTGGCTTGAACAAGAGATTAAAGCACGAGATAAAACTTGTGTTTATTGTGGCGTTAAATTACTTGAGGCTGTCTCTCTTGGGAGTTCGCGAAGGGCCGTGGCGACCTGGGAACACATAATTAATGATGCAAGTATCGTAACTCGTGAAAATATTGCTCGATGTTGCGCTGCATGTAATTCAAGCAAGGGGATAAAAACGCTTTCCGATTGGATGCGTTCAAGCTATTGTAAGAAGAATAATATCAACGAATATACAGTCGCTGCAATCATCAGAAAAGCGTTACAGCGTACTTAAGATTATGAATTAATGAATTGTCTTCGTGATTAAGCGTGGTTAATGTTTTTATTCGATTCTAAACCGTAGCGCACGGCCAGTAAATTTTCAGCGAGCAAAGAGCAAAAGCTAAAATAAGAGATAAGATATGAAAACATATTACGGACTAAATAAGGTTAAGAAGTTCAAGAATGCCGTCGTGGCCTTGGGGGTATTTGATGGAGTGCATATCGGGCACCGCTATATCCTGCGTAAATGCGCGGCTCAAGCCCGTAGGATCAATGGCACTAGTGTAGTAGTTACCTTTTATCCGCATCCGCAAGGCGAGCCGAGTTTATATTCTTTAAAACATCGTTTGTGTCTGATTGAAGAAATGGGGATTGATGCCTGCGTGGTAATCAATTTCAGTTGCCATTTTGCTAAGATCAGCGCCTTGGATTTTATCAAAAATATTTTAGTGGATAAGATCGGCTCACGTTTTATTTTTGTCGGCAAGAATTTCCGTTTCGGCAGGGGGGCTTGCGGCAACTTAAAACTTTTAGAGAGTCTTTCTTGCTCATGCGGCTACAAGGTAATTTCTTTCGGTGTAATTAAGAAAAATAATCAACCGGTAAGCAGTACTTATATTCGCGGGCTGATTACTAAAGGTAAACTCGACGAGGCGGAAAAATTATTGCAAAGGCCGGTGACGGTTTACGGCACTGTGATCCGCGGGATCTCTCTGGCTAAGAAAATCGGTTTTCCCACGGCGAATATCGATCCGCACCACGAAATTCTGCCGCCAGCCGGGGTCTACGCGGTAAAGGTAATTTTCAACCAGAAAGTTTATCAAGGCGTCTGTAATATCGGAAAGAGGATGGTAACTATACATCAGAAAAAAGACAAATATGTGGAAGCGCATATATTTAATTTTAACCGTAATATTTACGATAAAAATTTAGAAATAATTTTTGTCAAAAAAATCAGGCAGGAAATGAATTTTTCCCGGCAGAAGGATTTTCTAGTTTCCGCTGCCAATCAGATCAAAAAAGACATTCAGGCTGCAAAAAATATTTTCTCCCGCCACTAAAAATACCACAAGATATCAGCAGAATAGCCATTTTTACCACTACCCATTGTATTTATACTACTTAGGGAAATTTTTTTCTTGACAAGAAAGGGAATATTTACTATACTTTGGCTACTAAGTGGTTTAAAGTGGAGTAAAGTGGTTAGGGGGAAAAGCTTATGTTTTACGGTGAATACGCACATTCGATAGACCGTAAGGGCCGTTTGATTTTGCCTGCCCGGCTGCGCGATGTGGCGAAGAATAATTTTATCGAAAAATTCTACGTCACGCGCGGTTTGGACAAGTGCCTCTTTATGCTTTCCGAAGAAGAATGGCGTTCGCAGGAAAGTAAATTCAAGGCGATTCCTTTTACCAAACAGGAAGGCCGGACTTTTAACCGCATATTTTTTTCCGGCGCGGTAGAAATCGTGCCGGATAAGCAGGGCAGGATACTTCTGCCGCAATATTTAAAAGAATTCGCGCAGATAAAAAAAGACGTCGTGATTGTCGGCGTCTCTAACAGAATAGAAATCTGGTCAGCTGGCCTCTGGAATGAATTTAGCGCCAATTCCCGCCAGTCATTTGAGCAGATTGCTGAGAAGTTAATCGAAGGTTAGTTTTTCCATGAAGATTCATGTGCCGGTAATGGTGGCCGAGGTTATTGAACACTTAAATTTGGCACCGGGTAAGATTATCATAGACGCGACTTTGGGGGGTGGGGGTCATTCCTTGGAGGTTCTTAAACGCATTGGCCCTTCCGGCAGGTTAATCGCGATAGACCGCGACCAAACCGCGCTGGAAGGAGCCAGGCAGCGTTTAGTCCAATACGCGGGCCAGTGCCAGTTTATACACGGAAATTTCAAAGATATTGATAAAATTGCCGGTGATTTAAAAATCCGTAAAGTCGACGGGATCTTAATTGATTTGGGGGTATCGAGTATGCAATTAGAAGATCCGGAAAGAGGTTTTAGTTTTCAGGCCGACGGGCCGTTAGATATGCGCATGGATAAGGATAGTTATATCTCGGCCTATGACCTGGTGAATAATCTTAATGAAGAAGAACTGTCGCACCTGCTTTGGAATTTCGGAGAAGAAAGATTTCATAACCGTATCGCGCGGTTTTTAGTTAAAGAAAGAGAAAAGCATCCGATCACTTCTACGCTTGAATTAAGCAGTATTGTCTGCCGGGCAATGCCGCCGCGTTTCCGCCATCAGCGGATTCATCCGGCTACCCGCACTTTTCAGGCAGTGCGTATCGCGGTTAATCGCGAGCTGGAAGCGCTGCAGGAAACTATCGGTAAGGCGGTTGATTTACTTGACAAAAATGGCAGAATCTGTATTATTTCATTTCATTCGCTGGAAGACAGGATTGTTAAGCACACTTTTAAAGACCTGCAGTTGCAGGGTACGATTAATATAATTACGCCTAAGCCTCTTACGCCCTCGGAAGAAGAGGTAAGGCAAAATTCTGCCAGCCGCTCCAGTAAATTGCGCGCGGCCGAAAGGAATTGATGAAGCTGCCAAAATTTTTAATCAGCGTAGTTTTTATTACAACTTTTGCTTTGTTTTATGTTTGGCAACAGAGCGAAATTTTCCGCCTGGCCTATATAGGACAAAAAAAAATTAACCTCGCCGAAAACCTGCTCGATAAAAATGTGGTTTTAAGGTATAATATAGCCCGCAACGCTTCTTTAGTGCGCATTGGCAATAAAGTCGGCTCAACCAAGGAATTTGAAATGCCGGCAAGTTTCCGTTTGGTCAAACTTAGCCAACCGCTGGTGGCATTAAGGGTAAATCAGTATGCCCCGAAGAAAGAAACGTTGTTGGCGCGCATTTTTGGCATTAAGCGGCAGGCAGTAGCAGGAATAGTTAACCCCTAATAAATTTAAATCTTAACTTATAGTGCATATCAGCAACTATCGCCGCAAAACTCAGGCGGTATTTTTGTTTTTTATCCTTTTTTTATTCATCTGCGTTTTGCGCCTATTTTTTATCCAGTTTTTCCGCTCCGATTACCTCGTCTCAATCGCTAAAAAACAGCATAATCTTTTTGTGGAACTTGAGCCGCGCCGCGGGACAATCTACGACCGCGATAACAAGCCGCTGGCAGTAAATATTGCCGTAGATTCGCTTTATGCCTGCCCAGCCGGGATGAGCGAAAAAGATAAAGAGGCCGCCGTTAGGCAGATTCCGGCAATCCTTAATATCAGCCGCGAATCTTTACGGGAAAAATTATCGCGCAAAAAATATTTTGTCTGGATTGCCAGGAAAATCGACCCCAGCCAGGCGCAAAAAATCAAGGATTTAAAATTAAAAGGCTTTGATTTTATCCGGGAAAGCAAGCGCTGCTATCCGAATTCTTATCTGGCGGCTCATACCTTGGGCTTTGCCGGTTTGGATAATAATGGCCTGGAGGGGTTGGAGCTTTATTACGACCGGTTCTTAAAAGGTAAGCCCGGCTGGGCTTTATTTTTACGCGACGCCCGGCAGAAGAAACTAAACCTTTGGGAAAAAATGATTCCTCCTAAGGACGGCTTTGATCTGGTTTTGACTATAGATGAGGTTATACAGTATATTGCCGAAAGAGAATTAGATAATGCCTTTAAAACACACCACGCCAAGGGCGCCAGTATTGTTGTGCTTAACCCGCATACCGGAGAAATACTGGCTTTGGCTAACCGTCCGACTTATGACTTGAATCAGTATCAGCAAGTGGGAAAAGAAAACCGCCGTGATCGCGCGATTACCGATACCTTTGAGCCGGGTTCGGTTTTTAAAATCGTTACCGCTTCCGGGGCGTTAGAAGAAAAGAAAGTTGTTGAAGAGGATAGGATATTCTGCGAAAATGGTGCTTATAAAGTATCCAGCCATATTTTGCATGACCATACCGCGCATGGCTGGTTGACTTTTCGGGAAGTGATCGAAGAATCCAGTAATATCGGCACTTGTAAAGTTGCCCAGATGCTGGGCAACGAAGTTCTTTATAAATATATTAAATTATTCGGGTTCGGCAATAAAACCGGCATTGATTTGCCGGGCGAAGTTTCCGGAGTGGCCTATCCGCCCTCAAGATGGTCAAAGGTCTCTATTGCCAATATTCCCATGGGGCAGGGGGTTTCGGTTACCGCTTTGCAATTAGCCGGGGAAATTTCGATTATCGCCAATGGCGGCCAGCTGATGAAGCCGTTTATCGTTCGTCAGATCAGAGATGAATACGGCGATCCGGTTAAGGAATTCAGCCCGGTAGCAGTCAATAAAGTCATGTCGCCGGATACCGCCAACCGGATCAAAAAGATTCTGGTCGGAGTAATCGAAGAGGGGACCGGCAAGATGGCCAAGGTAATTGATTTCAGCGCGGCCGGTAAAACCGGGACCGCTCAAAAGATTGACCCTAACGGAACCTATTCTCATGATAAGTACGTAGCTTCCTTTATCGGGTTTGCTCCGGCGGAGGATCCGCTGATTGCGGTAGCGATCTGTGTGGATGAGCCGCATCCTTATTATTACGGCGGAGTGGTGGCTGCTCCGGTCTTTAAGAATGTTGCCAATGATGTTTTAAGGTATTTACGTACTAAACAACTGCCTGCCGAGGCAATGGCTTTATATGAATCTGAGCGAAGCAATTAAAAATTTAAGCAACTCCTGTTTGAAGACCGCTTTTTTTGATTTTGTCATAAAAGGGGTTGCCTGTGATTCTAAAAAAGTTCAAGACGGATTTATTTTTGTGGCCATCAAAGGTACCGTCCGCGACGGCAATAAATTTATCCTGCAGGCAATCCAAAATGGCGCTAAGGCGGTTATTTCCTCTCGTTCCTTCGATCATCTTATCAATCAGCTGCCTCATCCTGTAGTCCTGATCCATGTTTCTGATGCGCGCAAGGCCTTGAGTTTGTTAGCCGCGGAATTTTATCATTGGCCGAGCAAAAAAATGAAAGTAGTCGGGATTACCGGCACGAATGGTAAGACTACGATCACTTATTTAATTGAGGCGCTGGTAAAAAAAGCCGGTAAAAATTGCGGGGTGATCGGAACGGTTAATTATCGTTTTGCCGATCAAGTGCTTGCTTCGGGAAACACAACTCCCGGGGCACTTGAGTTAGAGTCAATTTTAGCGCGCATGCATGAGGCAAAAACCGATTATGTGGCCATGGAGGTTTCTTCACACGCCCTGGATCAGGACCGCGCTCACGGAATAAATTTCAGCGCGGCAATTTTTACTAACCTGACTCAGGATCATTTGGATTATCATCCTACCTTAGTTGATTATTTTCAGGCGAAATGTAAACTTTTCCGGCGTTTAAATAAGGGTTCGCTGGCAGTGATTAATTTAGATGATAGCTATGCCCGTCAATTGCCGCATTTTACCTGCGGCCGATTGGTCAGTTACGCTATTGACCATCCGGCTATGGTTAGCGCGCAGGATATCCGTTATAGCCAGGATAAAACCGAATTCATTTTAAAAATAGAAGATTACCGCATGGCCATAAAAACTAACCTGGTCGGCAGGCACAATGTTTATAACCTTTTGGCAGCGGCTGCCTGGGCCTGGAAAGAAGGCTTTAGTTTGGAAACGATCAGGGCTACTTTTGAGGAGTTTCAGCAGGTCCCCGGCAGATTGGAAAAAATAAATTCCGGCGGAAGGTTTTCCGTATTTGTCGATTACGCGCATACGGATGACGCGTTGAAAAATGTAATTACTTCTTTGCGGCAGGTTTCACCGGGAAGGGTCATTGTAGTCTTTGGCTGCGGCGGAGACCGCGATAAAGCCAAACGTCCGTTAATGGGCAGGGTGGTTACTGAGCTGGCCGATTACGCGATCATTACCAGCGATAATCCTCGCTCGGAAGAGCCGTTAGACATTATTGATGAGATAATCAAGGGCATAGATAAAGATAACCATATTATTATACCGGACCGGAAACTCGCGATCCGGGAATCATTGAGTGTGGCCGGAGCCGGCGATACGGTTTTAGTGGCCGGGAAAGGCCATGAAGATTATCAGATCGTTAAAGGCGAAGTTTTTGAGTTTGACGACCGAAAGGTAGTAAGGGAATGCTTAGAGTCGATGAAATCCTAAAGGCCTCCGGCGGAAAGCTGGCCTCTGGTTCAGGTGAAATTCGGATCAATGGTTTTTCCATGGATTCCCGGACAGTTAAAAAAGGCCAGGCCTTTATCGCGGTCAAAGGCGATAATTTTGACGGGCATGATTTTATAGCTGAGGCAATAGCCAAAGGGGCAAAGCTGGTAATTAGCCAAAACGCCGTCTCGCCCAAGCTTAAAAATAAGGCGGGCTTTATACAAGTTAATGATACTTTAAAAGCGATGGCGGATATTGCCCGCTTTTTAAGAAACAAACATAATATTCCGGTCATCGCGATTACCGGAAGCGTGGGCAAAACTACGGTCAAGGAAATGATTGCTTGTGTTTTGTCCCGGAAATTCAATGTTTTAAAAAACGAGGGAACTAAAAATAACCATATCGGTTTGCCGTTTACTTTGTTAGGGCTAAATGCTAAACACGAAATCGCGGTTTTAGAATTAGGCACTAACCATCCCGGCGAGATCGCTTATTTAGCGGATATTTGCCAGCCGAATATCGCGGTGTTTACCAATATCGGGCCCGGGCATTTGGAATTTTTTCGTAATCTGCAAGGGGTTTTTCAGGAGAAGTATTCTTTGGTGGACAGCCTGCGGCCGCCGTTTATTTCCCTGATGAATGCCGACGACCGTTTTTTAAGAGAAATGGTCCTACGGGAAAAGCGCCTGGATTTTATTATTGGTTACGCGATGAATTCGCCAAGCGATTTTACTGCCAGTCAGCTTAAAGCCGGCAATCGGCTTGAATTTAAAGTCAACGGCCATAAATTTTCTTTAAATACTTTAGGCCGGCAGAATATTTATAATGCCTTGGCGGCGATTGCGTTAGCGCGGATTATGGGAATGAAATATGCGGATATCGCAAAAGAATTGTCCGGCTTTGTTTTTCCTAAAGGGCGCCTGGGGCTTTTAAATTTTAAAAATTCCACCTTTATTGACGATACTTATAATTCCAATCCGTTTTCTTTGAAACAGGCGGTAGAAACTTTGGCGAATTTAAAAGTGAAAGGAAGAAAGATTTTTGTTATGGGCGATATGCTGGAGTTGGGAGAGGGCAGAGAGAGCTTTCATGTCAGCGCCGGCTATGAAATTGCCAAGGTTTGCGATCGGCTGATTACCGTAGGCGAGCTTTCTAAGCTGGCGAGCGCGGCGGCTTTAGCTTGCGGATTCAATCCGAAAAGTGTTTTTAACTGCAGCGATTCGCAAGAAGCAATAAAAATTTTATTTGAGAAAATATCTCCCCGCAAAGACGATGTGGTTTTGGTCAAGGGCTCGCGGGGGATGAAACTGGAAAGAATATTTAAAGAATAGATGCTTTATTTACTGCTTTATCCTCTACATCCTGTATTTTCGGTATTTAACCTTTTCCGTTATATTACCTTTCGCGCCAGCATGGCCGCGCTTACCGCGTTTTTGCTTAGCCTGATCTTTGGCCCCTGGATCATTAATTTGATTAAGCGCCTGCAGATCGGCGAAAAAGTAATTAAGGAAGACAGTAAGCGCTTGGATGAAATGCACCGTAAGAAACAGGGCACTCCGACTATGGGCGGGGTGATGATCTTGTTTGCTGTTTTCACTTCTTTAATTCTCTGGGCGGACCTGACCAATAAATATATCCTCATGGCGATGTTCGCCACTTTATGGCTGGGTGTTACCGGCTTTATTGACGATTATTTAAAACAGGTTAAAAAATTATCCAAAGGCCTTAAGCCTTCGGCAAAATTAATCAGCCAGCTGGTTTTAAGTTTATTGATCGGGGTTTTTCTTTTTTGTCAGCCGGATTCCAGCAGCCGGCTGGACGTGCCTTTTTTAAAAGATATCTCATTACAATTAGGCGCGCTCTACATCTTTTTAATTATCCTGGTAATTATGGGTTCTTCTAACGCGGTTAATTTGACCGATGGATTAGACGGCTTGGCAATCGGCTGCGTAATCATGGCGGCGATTGCCTTCGCGCTTTTAAGTTATGTTACAGGGAACATCCGTTTTAGCGAGTATTTGTTGATCCCCTATATTAAAGGCAGTGGCGAGTTGACTGTCTTTTGCGCAAGCATATTGGGGGCAGGCTTAGGATTTTTATGGTTTAATTGTTATCCGGCACAGATTTTTATGGGCGATGTCGGGTCACTCGCTTTAGGCGGGGCGTTAGGCACGGTAGCTATTTTTATTAAAAAAGAATTGCTGCTGGTAGTGGTCGGCGGGATATTCGTGCTGGAGGCGCTTTCGGTAATTTTGCAAGTTGCTTCTTTCCGGTTGACTAAAAAACGGATTTTTAAAATTACCCCCTTGCATCATCATTTTGAATTTTTAGATTGGCCGGAGAATAAGGTGATTGTCCGGTTTTGGATCATTGCCGGGCTGCTGGCGCTTTTAACTTTAGTTACCCTCAAACTGAGATAATGCGTAATCAGGATTTTTTCAAAAATAAAAAAGTCGCGATCGTCGGACTGGCGCGGTCAGGCGTTAGTTGCGCTAACCTGCTTTTTGAGCTGGGCGCCCAGGTAAAAATTACCGATCATCAGGATAATGCCAATACCCGCGATTTCACCCGCCAGCTGAAATCTCCTTTAATAAAATATGAATTAGGCAAACACAGCGAAGACTTTATTCGCGGCAGCGATTTTGTGGTTATTTCTCCCGGGGTGAGCGATACGGCTTTGCCTTTGCTTTGGGCCAGGCAAGAGCATATTCCTATTATTAGCGAAATTGAAGTTGCCTGGATTTTGTGTTCCGCACCGATTATCGCGATTACCGGCAGCTGCGGTAAGACTACCGTGACTACTTTAACCGGAAAAATTATTCAAGCCGCCGGGAAAAGGGCTTTTGTTTGCGGTAATATCGGCAAGGCCTTTTGCGGGGAAGTAGCAAAGATTAAACCGGAAGATTTTGTGGTATTGGAAGTAAGTTCTTTTCAACTGGAGGCGATTGATAAGTTTAAACCGAAAATTTCCGTGATCCTTAATCTTAGCCGCAATCATCTGGACCGCTATAATAATATGGGAGAGTACTTGGCGGCTAAGTCGCGGATATTTTTAAATCAGGACGCGGATGATTATCTGGTCTTAAATCAGGATGATCCGGCAATCAAAGGATTGTCCGGGCAAGCTAAGGCGAAGGTTGTTTATTTTTCCGGAAACAGCCAGCTTAATCCTAATCAGGCCGCAGTGGTTAGTATCGGCCGCATCCTCGGCCTGGAGGAAAAAATATTTCTTAAGGTTTTCGCGGAATTCAAAGGCCTGGAACATCGCATGGAAGAGGCGGCAATAATTCAGGGGGTTACTTTTATCAATGATTCCAAGGCCACGACCAGCGAGTCTTGCGCTTGGGCCTTGCATAGTTTAAAAGGTAAAGTAATTTTGATCGCCGGCGGCAAGGATAAAGGGGTTGATTACGGAGTGATTATCGGGCCGGGAAAAAATAAAGTGAAAAAAGCAATCCTTATCGGCCAGGCGAAGGAAAAAATTAAGGCTGCTTTACAAAATGATCTGGCAGTAGAAGAAGCCGCTACTTTGGAAGATGCGGTAACTTGCGCTTTCCGCCAGGCTAGCCCCGGGGATACGGTTTTATTATCTCCGATGTGCGCCAGTTTCGATATGTTTAAGGACTACGAGGATAGAGGAAGGGTATTTAAACAAATTGTTAACGATTTAAGCAGGAAGCAGCCGGTATAATCCATGATTCGTAACCTCAGGCTAAATCTTTTTACCACTACCGTCATTCTAATCTGCATCGGCATTGTGATGATCTATAGTTCTTCCAGTATTTATGCCTGGGAGAGATATCATGATAGCTTCTTTTTCTTAAAGCGCCACTTGGCTTTTTTATTTTTAGGCGGAATTTTTGCTTTTATCGTGATGAGTATTGATTACCGCAAGCTAAAAGAGGTTTCCCACATTCTGATTTTTATTGCTTTTGCGCTTTTGGCGTTGGTATTGATTCCCGGTTTGGGCAGGGAGGTGTCCGGGGCGCAGCGCTGGTTCCGCTATAAATTCCTGAGTTTTCAGCCGTCTGAATTTGCTAATCTGGCGGTAATTATTTATGTGGCAGATTTTATTTCCCGCCGCGGAGAGCATATCCGTGATTTTTTCCGGGGATTTTTGCCGCCGATGGCTGTTTTAGGCGTAACCGCCATGCTGATTCTTTTGCAGCCGGATTTAGGGACGACGGTGGCGATTTCTTCGGTAGTGTTAATTATGCTCTTTGTTGCCGGCGTGCGGCTGACTTATCTTTTTTCGCTTTGCCTGGCCAGTATCCCTATGCTTTATCTTTTAGTTTTCCGCGTAGCCTACCGCCGTTCGCGGATTATGGCCTTTTTAAATCCCTGGCTGGACTCGCGCGGCAGCGGGTTCCAGATCATTCAGTCGCAGATAGCGCTTGGTTCAGGCGGGTTATTCGGAGTGGGGCTGGGGCATTCTAAGCAGAAATTATTTTATCTGCCTGCCGCGCACACGGATTTTATTTTTTCAATTATCGGCGAAGAAGCCGGTTTATTAGGCACTTTATGCGTAATCGCGCTTTTTATAATTTTCTTAAGGCAGGGGATTAAAGTAATCAAAAACGCGCCGGATGTTTTTGGCTACTTTTTAGCCATGGGGTTAGTTTTAATGATCTGCCTGAAGACGGTGATTAATATCGGTGTTTCCTGCGGGGTGCTGCCGACCAAGGGGCTGCCTTTGCCGTTTATCAGTTACGGCGGGTCATCTTTGATGTTTGATATGGTCAGCATCGGCATACTTTTAAATATTGCCCGTACCGGAGAATACCCGTGAACCCCGTTGCAAGTCGAACTTATACCGGAAAGAATATGCCGACTTGCAACGGGGTGAAAATTTTGGTTGTTGCCGGCGCCAGCGGCGGGCATATTTTTCCTGCCTTGGCTTTTTTAGAAAAGGCGTTAGAAAATCCTGATTGCCGGGCGCTGCTAATTCTGCCGAAAAATTGCCGGGTAAAAAATATCCGTCCGGAAGGTTTTAAAATTGAGTATGTGGATCTGCCGGGTAAAAATTTACTCGATTCATTGAAAGGTATTTTGTCTTGTTTTGGTTTAGTCATTAAATTCCACCCGGATGCGGTTATCGGTTTCGGCACGATCGTTAGCTTTCCTATAGTAATACTGGGCTGGTTTTTACGCGCCAAGACGATTATTCATGAACAAAACGTGCTTCCCGGAAAGGCCAATCAGGTTTTAGCTTATTTTACCGATAAGATTGCAGTTTCTTTCAGCCGTTCAAAGGCCTATTTTAAAAATAATACCAGCAAGGTTATCTTAACCGGTAATCCTCTGCGAAAGGGTTTGGCCCGCGTAGATAAAAATAAAGCATTGGTAACCTTGGGTTTAGCCTCGGATAAATTTACGCTGCTTGTCAGCGGCGGCAGCCAGGGCAGCCATAAAATTAACCGAGAATTTTTAAAATGCGTCGGTTTATTAAAAAATAGGACTGATTTACAAGTCATTCATTTGTGCGGCGAGCGGGATTTGGGATTTTTACAAAAAGGATATGCCGATTTAAGCGTGTCTGCCGCGGTTTATAGTTTTTATGAACAAATGCAGGTTGTTTATAGCGCCTGTGATATGATAATCGGCCGGGCCGGAGCAACCAGTATCGCGGAAATAGCTTATTTCCAGATTCCGTCAATATTGGTGCCGTATCCTTATGCTGCGGCGCATCAATCGGCCAATGCTAATCTGTTATTGGAAGCCGGTTGCGCTCAGGTAATTAAAGATGAGGACTTGACCGCAGATTTATTGAAACAGAAATTAGAAAATTATTTTTTTAAGCGTGATTTTTTAGATCAAGCGCGGTTAGGATTTAGCCAATTTAAACAAGCCGATGCCGCGGGATTGTTAGTAAAAGAATTGTTGGACTAAGGGCAGAAATGTTAAAAAAAATATTTTACGGATTGATATTGATTTTGTTTTTGGCTGGCGCGGCTCGATCCGAAGAGAGGGCCAAGTGGGAAGCTTATAAGAGCACACATTTTATCATTTATTACCAAAAGGCGCCGGAGAATTTTGTTTATAAAGTAAGCAGCGCGGCAGAGGAGTATTACGATAAGATCGCCGAGGCTCTTGGTTTTACCCGTTATAACTTCTGGCTTTGGGATAACCGGGCAAAAATCTATATTTATGATAATGCTAAGGATTATCAGGAGGGAACTAAACAGCCGGCCTGGTCAGCGGGAATCGCTAATCCGCAGGAAAAAACAATTTACAGTTTTGCTTTTTCGCAAGAATTTTTTGACCATATCCTGCCGCATGAAATGGGACATATTATTTTCCGCGAGCTGGTGGGATTTAATAATCCTGCGGTGCCCTTGTGGCTGGAAGAAGGGATTGCTTCTTTTCAGGAAAAGAAAAAATCAACCTCGGTTGATTTTATTATCGCGCAGGCAGTAAAAAATAACAGCCTGCTGGACATTACCAAGATCGACAGCTATAATTTAAAAAATATGCCGCAGGATAAGGCTATGCTTTTTTATGCCCAGTCCATCAGTATGATGAATTATTTAATCAGGGAATACGGCAAAGAAAATTTCAACCTTTTTTGCCAGAAGCTGCGCGATAAACGCTCGCTGCAGCAGGCCTTAGCGATTATTTACCCGTTTTCTAAAGCAGAAGAATTGCAAGAAGAATGGAAACAGCACCTTAAAAAATGAAAAAGCACTATCACTTTGTGGGGATCGGCGGCATTGGCATGAGCGGGATTGCTTTGATTATGCTGCGCCGGGGGTTTAAAGTCAGCGGTTCGGATCTTAAGTCCGGCCAGCTCACCGATGAATTAGCGCGCCAGGGGGCAGAGATTTACCTTGGTCATCGCGCGGAGAATATATCCGGCGCGCAAACCCTGGTTTATTCTTCGGCAATCAAAGAGGATAACCCGGAAATCGTCGCCGCCAAAAGTAAAAATATACCCATCATTAAGCGCGCGCAGGCGCTGGCCGCGTTGATGCAGGATAAAACCGTAATTACCGTAACCGGCAGTCATGGCAAAACCACCACCACCTCTTTAATTTCTTTCATGCTGGAAATTGCCGGGCTTTGTCCGACTTGCGCCGTAGGCGGGATCTTGAAAAATATGGAAAAAAACGCGCTCTGCGGGAACGGAGAGTTTTTTGTGGCGGAGGCCGATGAGTCAGACGGCTCATTTTTATATTATCACCCGAAGTATTCCGTGATTACCAATATTGACCGCGAGCATTTGGATTATTATCATGATTTTGATAATGAAATAAAGGCCTTTAAGGATTTTCTCGGTCAAACCGTAAATGGCGGCTGTGTTTTTGCTTGCAGCGATGATACGAATTTAATGAATATTCTTAAGAACTGCAAGCATAGGTGTATTACTTTTGGCTTAAACCCGGAAGCGGATATTTTTGCTAAAAATATAAAATTAGATGGCTTAAGTTCGGAATTCGATTGTTTTTATAAAGGTCAATTTGTCGCCCGGTTTAAGCTGGCCTTGGCAGGAGAGCACAATATTTCTAATGCCCTTAGCGTGATTGCCTTGGGTTTAGAGTTGAAGATTAATGTTGAAGTGATCAAGAAAGCCTTAATGGATTACCGCGGCTCAGGCAGAAGGATAGAGGTAAAATTCCGCAATAAGGATTATTTGGTGATCGACGATTACGCGCACCATCCTACGGAGATCAGGGCAACGCTGGCCGCTTTAAAGAATTTAAATCCCCGGCGTTTAGTTGCGGCTTTTCAGCCGCACCGTTATAGCCGCACACAGCTGCTTTTGGATGAATTCAGTCAGTGTTTTAACGCAGTTGACCTTTTGGCGATTACCGATATTTACGCTGCCAGCGAACAGCCGATAGAAGGGGTAAATGCCGGGTCTATCTGCGATAGTATTAAAAAATATTTTCCTTTAAAAAATGCAGAGTTTATTCCTAAAGAGAATTTGGCGCGGTATATTTTGGATAATCTGCAGCCGGGGGATTTAATCGTTACTTTAGGCGCCGGAGACATTACTAAAATTAGCGATGAAATCGCGCACGGAATTAAAGAAAGAATGGTTGATCAAGTATCCGCTTAAGGGCCTGACTACCTTTGGTATCGGCGGGGAGGCGGAATATTTTTTTACGCCTAAAAATGCCGCTCAATTAGCCGGTGCGCTGCAGCAGGCAAAAAGAAACGGCTTGCCGGTTTTTATTTTAGGCGGCGGG
>JAKAMF010000083.1 GCA_021813045.1 bacterium
TCAAACTCTTTAGTTTCGTATTTAAAACTAAATTTTTTCGCGGCGGCCTGCAAAACCTTCAACCCCTCCCTAACTACTTCTGGACCGGTTCCGTCTCCGAGTATGACAGCTATTTTATGCATTACTTTACCCTCTGCTTTACATAATTGATCAATCCGCCCTTTTCAATAATATCTTGCAAAAACTCCGGAAAAGGATCGGTTTGATAGGTTTTATCTTGTGTCAAATTTTTAATCACGCCTTTGGCTAAATCAATTTCTACCAAATCCCCATCTTTTATTTCTTCTGTGTTCTCTAATTTTAAAAACGGCAAGCCGATATTAATCGAATTGCGGAAAAATATCCCGGCAAAACTTTTGGCAATTACCGCGCTAACCCCGCAGCCCTTGATCGCTAAAGGCGCATGCTCGCGCGACGAACCGCAGCCAAAATTTTTTCCGGCGACAATAATATCCCCCGGCTGAACCTTTTTGCTAAAATCCGGAGCAATCGTCTCCATGCAATGGCTGCCCAGTTCCTTAGCGTCAACGCTGATCAGGTATTTAGCGGCAATAATGTCGTCGGTGTTGATGTCTTCGCCGAATTTATGTACTTTACCTTTGATAATCATATTTTATCCGGATGCGTTATTGCTCCCGTAATTGCCGAAGCTGCCGCAACTGCCGGGCTGGATAGATAAACAAATGATTTCGGGCTGCCCATACGGCCCAAGAAGTTACGGTTAGTGGTCGCCAAACAAACCTCGCCGTCGGCTAAAATCCCCATATGACCGCCCAGGCACGGGCCGCAGGTCGGAGTAGAAAATATCCCGCCGGCTTTGACAAAAATTTCCGCTAATCCTTCTTTAACCGATTGCAAATAAATATCCTGAGTGGCCGGAAAAATAATCAAACGCAATCCTGTCTTAACTTTTTTGCCTTTTAAAATCTTTGCGGCAATGCGTAAATCAGAAATTCTGCCATTAGTACAAGATCCGATTACCACTTGATCCAACTTTATATTGCCTAATTCGCTAGCTGGCTTGACATTGCTGGGCAGATGCGGGCAAGCCACCTGCGGCTCTAAATCAGAGATATCCCACTCGTAAACCTTCTCGTATTGCGCGTCCGGATCGCTTTGATAAACTTTATATTTACGCTTGACCCGGTTTTTACAATAAGCCGCGGTAATTTCGTCCGGTTCAATCAATCCCGCGCGCCCGCCGGCTTCAATTGCCATATTTGACATGCTAAAACGGTCATCCATCGGCAATTTTTTAATCACCGGGCCGCTAAATTCCATTACCTTATATATAGCGCCGTCCACGCCGATCTGGCCGATCGTAAATAAAATCAAATCCTTGCCGCTGACCCACTTTTTAAGCTTGCCCTTATAAACAAATTTAATCTGCCCCGGAACCTTAAACCAGCATTTGCCGTCAATAAAAGCGCGCGCTAAATCAGTCGAGCCTACGCCGCAGGCATAAGCCCCTAAAGCGCCGTAAGTACAAGTATGCGAATCCGCGCCGATTACTAAATCGCCCGGAGCGACAATCCCCTTTTCCGGCAGCAGCGCGTGTTCAATACCCATACAGCCGACTTCAAAATAATTTTCAATCTTTTGTTCTTGGGCAAAATCCGCCAGAATCTTGCATTGATTGGCGCTGCGCAAGTCCTTAGCCGGAGCAAAATGATCCGGAACCAGAACAATTTTTTTATTGTCAAAAACCTTTTTTACTCCCGATTTTTTAAATTCCGAAATGGCGATCGGCGCGGTAATGTCATTGCCCAAAGCAACATCCACCTTAACCTCGATAAACTGATCAGGTTTAATTGACTTTAAGCCCGCATGGGCGATTAATATTTTTTCCGCAATTGTGTATCCCATTTTATCCGTTAAATTTTTTTACCGCGATAGTGGCATTGTGGCCGCCAAAACCCAAAGAATTGGAAAGGCAGAAGTTAACTGAGGTTTTGCGCGCAGTATTCGGTACATAATCAAGGTCACAGTCAGGATCAGGAAACTCATAGTTGATCGTCGGCGGGACAACCCCGTCTTTGATCGCCAAGCAGCAAACTAAAAATTCTATGCCGCCGGCAGCCCCCAATTGATGGCCGGTCATAGATTTGGTAGATGAGACCATTACTTTCTTGGCATATTCGCCTAATGCCTTTTTAATCGCCAGCGTTTCTACTTTATCATTCAACTTGGTAGAAGTTCCGTGGGCATTAATATAGCTGACTTCCTCCGCCTTGGCCTTAGCATCTGCTAAAGCCCATTTCATTGCCAAGTGCGCGCCATGACCCTGAGGGTCGGGCGCAGTCATATGATAAGCGTCGCAAGACATGCCAAAACCGGCTACTTCCGCGTAAATTTTTGCTCCGCGTTTTTTAGCATGCTCTAAATTTTCTAAAATCGCTAAACCGCAGCCTTCCGCCATAACAAACCCGTCTCTTTCACGGTCAAACGGGCGCGAGGCCTTTTGCGGCTGGTCATTACGCAAAGAAAGCGCCTTTAAAGCGCAAAATCCGCCTACGCCTAAATGAGTAATGCAGCTCTCCGTGCCGCCGGCAATCATGATATCCGCGTCGCCGCGCTGAATAATACGGAAAGCATCGCCTAAAGCATGATTTCCCGAAGCGCAAGCGGTAGTGGTGCAGGAGTTGGGCCCGCGAAAACCATGGATAATCGCGATTTGCCCGGATGCCTCATTAACAATTAACATGGGTATTAAAAACGGGCTAATGCGCTTGGGGCCGCCCTTTAAATAAACATTATGCTCTTCTTCCACAATACGCAAGCTGCCGATACCAGAACCGACTAAAACGCCGATTCTCTCCCTGTCTTCTTTTTCCAGATCTAACCCCGAATCAGCAATAGCCTGCTTGGTCGAAGCAATAGCAAACTGAACAAAGCGCTCCATGCGGTGGACATCTTTTTTATTTAATCCCCAGGCCAGCGGGTCAAAATTCTTAACCTCGCCGGCAATCCGGGAATCAAAAGCAGAGGCATCAAAAGTGGTAAGCTTATCAATGCCCGACTTCCCCTCTTGCAATGATTTCCAGAAAATCGGGATATCATTCCCTACCGGAGAAATAACGCCAAGACCCGTGACTACTACTCTATTTTCTTGCATGTCTTTTAAAAGTTACCCCGCCTTAAACAAAAGGCGGGGTATATGTAAAAGTTGATTTATCGCAAACTTATTTGTTGGCGGATTTTTCTTCAATATACTTTACCGCGTCGCCAACCGTGGTAATTTTTTCCGCATCCTCATCAGGAATCTCAATGCCGAATTCTTCTTCTAAAGCCATAACTAATTCGACAGTGTCCAGGGAATCCGCGCCTAAATCATCGACAAACGATGCTTCAGGAGTGACTTCCTCCGGCTTTACTCCCAACTGCTCTGCGATTATTGATTTTACCTTATCTTGAACTGCCATTTGTTTCCTCCTTGTTGACTAGGCCATTACCATTCCGCCGTCAACCACCAGCGTCTGGCCCGTAATGTAAGCTGCGTCATCCGATGATAAAAATAAACAAGCATTGGCTACATCTTGGGGCAGGCCCAATTTTGCCAAAGGAATGCTGGCAAGCATCTTTTGTTTCAGCTCTTCGGGAAGTTTAGCCGTCATATCAGTCTGGATAAACCCCGGAGCTACCGCGTTTACGTTAATTGCCCGGCTAGCCAGCTCTTTAGCCGTGGTCTTGGTTAAAGCGATAATTCCCGCTTTAGAGGCCGCATAATTTGCCTGGCCCGGATTACCGATAATGCCAATGATCGAAGCGATATTTACGATCCTGCCGCTCTTTTGCTTAAGCATTGCCTTGGAAACCGCCTTGGTACAATTAAAGGTACCTTTGAGATTTACCGCGATCACCGCGTCCCAATCAGCGTCCTGCATCCGCAGCATTAAGCCGTCTTTAGTAATTCCGGCATTGTTAATTAATATATCAATCTTTCCTAAATTGTCAAGAATTTTATTGACCGCTTCCTGCACTTTTTCAAAGCTAGTCACATCTAGGTGCAAGGACATGCTTTTCCTGCCCAGAGCCTTGATTTCCGCGGCAGTTTTCTCCGCTTCAGCCAGATTAACGTCGCCAATCACGATATCCGCGCCCTCTTTGGCAAATAAAAGGCAAATCTCCCTGCCGATCCCCCTTGCCCCGCCAGTAACCAAAGCTACTTTACCCTGCAAACGCATTTTTTACTCCTCGCGCAGAAAGCGCACGCCGGCCTATCCTTTAAGGCCGGGCGTCAGTTAAACTCAAAATATCGTCTTTTTTCTCTATACTTACAACTTGCGCGCTTGGCTCAGTTCTACGCATCAGCCCTTTAAGAACCTTACCCGGCCCAAATTCATAAAACTGCGCAATCCCCTGGCTAAGCATAAACCTCACCGATTCTTCCCAGCGTACAGAAGAATAAAGCTGAAAAACCAGGTTATCAATAATCTCGTTTACTTTTAATTCAGGCGCGGCAGTATAATTACTGATTACTGCCACAGCCGGCGCAGATAAAGGCGTTTCTAAAATCGCTTTTTTTAATTCCTGCGCGGCAGCAGACATTAAAGA
>JAKAMF010000016.1 GCA_021813045.1 bacterium
GTTGGTTTCAAGGTCGGCGACCGTGTAGCTGGTCAGGCTCATTCCGGCTGTGGTAAATGCCGCAATTGCCTGGAAGGCCGATATAACTTATGAAATATTTAAAGCATTATTAAGCTTTAAATGGACTTGCGTAAACTGCCAACTCCCCCATAATCCAAATTTTGCTTATTATGAATAACATGGGTATTCTCATCTTTTAAAGAATCTAATTCTTCGGAGGTTGAATCTGAACTATAATCATTCACTAAGATAAGTTCATAATCAACGCCCTTCAATTCTTTCTTTAATTCCGTAACAAACGGTATAGGGCATCCTGAATCATTATAAAATGGAATAACCAAACTCAACATTAACAAAAACCCTTCTTTAGCTATTGGTATCGCTTGAGAAACCCATCAAGAGAATCCCGGACATAACCAATCATCTCATCAGACATATTCGGCTGAACACCGATAAAAAAAGTCCTTTCCATTACCTGACAAGCATTAGGATAATCATGCGGATTGCCTAAATAAGCATATGGCGTATGGAAAAGGATATTACCGGAAAAATAGTTCCTCGTCTGAATACTCCTATTTTCGAGATAACTTACCAAATCATTCCTGCTAAACCTATTGGTAATGACCGTAATTGAAAAACCAAACCAATTGGCATCAGCGTTAACACTAGGTTTAGCCATTTTAATCAACTTGGGGTATTTTTTTAAAGCATCATAATAATTCTTAAAAATCCTTTGCCTGGCTTTTTTAAGCTGCAATAATTTTTTCAATTGGACCAGGCCAATCGCGCCTTGTAAATCCAAAGGCTTAAGGTTATATCCTATCTCTTTATAAACATACTTATGGTCCAATATTCCGCAATATTTTGGCCTTAACCATTTACTAAAACGACGGCCACACTCGCCCTTGAGAGAAAGATTAGCAAAGCCGACACAAGTACAAGCCCTGCCCCACCAGGCCATACTTCTAATAACATCGGCGATTATTTTATTGTTAGTACTTACCATTCCTCCTTCGCCGGCAGTAATATGATGGGCTGCATAAAAACTATGACTGGACATCAAACCAAAGCTCCCCAGCGGCTTACCCCGCCAATTACTTCCCAGGGCATCACAAGCATCCTCCAACAAAATAATTTTTTTCTTTCGGCAAATATTCATTAATCTATCCATGTCAGGCGGATTTCCCAGAACATGAGCAAAAATGATTGCTTTGGTTTTCGAGGTGATTGCCCTTTCAAGCTGGTCAAGATCAAGATTTAAGGTATCCATTTCCACATCAATAAATTTTGGCTTAAAGCCGCATTGCACAATTGGAGCTACGGTAGTAGGAAAACAAACTACCGGAGTAATTACTTCAATTTCTTTAAAACCAAATGTCCTTCTTGATTTAAGCGCAGAAAGCATTAATAAATTAGCGGAACTGCCTGAATTGCACATAACTGAATATTTCTTACCGACAAACTTGGAAAACTCTTCTTCAAAATTATAGACATTTTCTCCAGCGCTGAGCCATTTACCACGCAACAAAGCAAAAATCGCTTCCTCTATTTCTTTACTGTCCCAAGTTGGCCCGCTATACTGAATTCTGGTTTTACCCGGGATAAAATTATTAGTTTCTAATCCCTTCATCGAAGTAATCGGCAAAGATTGAGAAACCAGCTGGCGGACTAATTTCCGAATCTGGCTATCTTGCAACATATTTTTCTCCGATTTTTTTATAGTTTTTCCAGGACATTTTTAGCCATTCTCTTTGCCAAAATGATATTGATAAATATACATCCTGACCGGTGACGGCTTTTTAAATAACCATTTTAATTTATCATAAAGAGAATTATTATAGCAGGGTAAGCTAGCTAAAAGTTTAAATTCCTTGTCTTTTTCAAATGCCGAAATATCGTTGTTATCCGCAACGACAAAAATTGTTTCATACTTTTTAGTATAGCCGCGTTCCCTGCATGCCTTTTTAAAAGCATTCGCATTAAAAAGATATCTATTCTCGATCTGGTCGACTTTTAGATTAGGCTTAAAGCATGCCAGCATCGTGCGGTCACTTACCAAAAGCAATGTTTCTGACTGATTACCGGCCTTTTCTTCTGCGAATCTGCGGACATTGTCCCAACTAACTATATAACCGCCAATTCCACCTATATACCTATTCAGCTCCCTTACATTGAACAAAAAAGAAGCAAAAACAATAAGTATTATTAAAATATTACGTAACTTATAATTCTTGATTAAATTTTTAATTATTTTTAATGATAAAGCAAAAACTATAACATACGGGACTAATATTACTGACAAGTCAAACTGATAATTGTCCAGTATTGTATATTGCCATCCCCCGCGTATATAAAAAACAATCACTAATGAAATTATTAACCAGGCCAGCATATATAGATAATTATTCCAAAGCATAACATTGCTTATGGGATAACTTTTCTTAAAAAATACCATCTTTAATTTAAGAAATATCACATATAAGGATATCGGAAATATGGTAAGGAATATAATAGGATTCAAATATAAAATCATATTTTTATAATTTTTAATAAATAAACCGAAGCATTGCTTGAAATTTGTTGGATCAACACCATAGTGCCTCATTCCCCAGCTATGCAAGCCAAATATATTATAAGAGTGGTTAAATAATACTTTGTAGAAAATTCCTATGATGGGAATGCTAATAAATAAAAATATCGTTAAAAGCAGCCAATGTTTGAGTATCTTTTTCGGAGAAGTAATCACTAAATAAAACAATATAATCGGAAAAATATATCTTCCTAATTGCTCTAGAAAAATAGCCAATAAAGCAAAACAAACTATTAAAACCGGAACAAAAAAATTCTTATTCCATTTTCTGTCTACTGGTTGATCAACATAAGCTTGAAAAAAATAAAGGGCAGCCGCTACAAAAAACAACGAATTTATTTTTAGGCTTCCCTTGGCCACGACAGCATACCAAATTTGCGGGGCCGTAGTCAGAAAAATAGAACTTATAAAACATAAAAGAAAACTACCCGTATACTTATAAACAAACAAGAGCAGGATAAACAACAAAAGACCAAATATAACAGCGCGATAAAAATTATGCTTAAATAAATTTGTCCCAAAAAGACGAGGCGGAATAGTATATAGAAAAACCTCAAGGGGCTTAATACCGTAGGTTAATTGTAAAAAAACATTCCCGGAATCATCCCTAATCTTGGCCCAATTGATTTCTTCATTACCGCCATTAAAGCCTACGCCGGTCCAAGTTGCTTCATTTTTCCATTTAAATAGAACTCCAAACTCTTCCCAAGGGAAACCAATATTATAGGTTAACCCTAACATTAGTATACTGAAGGAGGCTGCGATTAAGCTTAAGCTAATATAGGCTTTTATTCGTTTTATCATATGCATACCTTCTTTGATTTAAAATACATTATTTTTGCTTAAAAACCCTATAGTCTCTGGCTCTACTCCAAACAAATGACAACTGGCTAAGCCGAAAATATTTTAATACGTCAAAGAACTGTTTGGGCCTTAGAAAAAATTCCTTGAATGCTTGAGACTGGGCATTTAAAAGCAGCTCTCGATTCAGTCCTTCCGGGATCCAAGTAACATCTTGATAACTCTTTGCTTGCCTTATATTAATACATCTCAGCGAACCAAAATCATCCCAAAGCGATGAGCCGGGAAGGACATCAAGAAGCAAAAATTGTGCCCGGTCTAACCCGCTTTTTTTAGCAAAATCTATCGTTTTGCGGATACTTTTTTCTGTTTCTCCGGGCAACCCAAAAATAAAAAAACCCTGGGTCATTATCCCTGCTTTTCGAGCCAAATTGATTGCCTTTTGGATAATCTCTAAATTTGTGCGCTTCTTAATATTCTTTAAGATAGCTTCATCGCCAGATTCAATACCAAAAGCTAGATAATAACAGCCCGCACCTTTCATTAATTTTATGATATCGCTATCCAAGGTATCAGCCCTAACCCCGTTAGGAGTTGCCCAACTAACCTTAATATTCTCTCGCAACATTAATTCGCAAATTTTAATAATATGATCTTTTTTCAAAGTAAGATTATCATCTTCAAAATGGATTTCTTTTACTTTAAATTTTTTTACTAAATATTTGATTTCTTCTATTATATTTTCCGGGCTCCTAAATCGGATTCTCTTATTCCACAATTTCGGGCTGGCGCAAAAAGTGCACTCATAAGGGCAGCCACGGCTCGTGACTAGTGGCGCAACGGGAAAACTTTTAATCAGTCCTCCGTGAGGTGCCTTTTTGTAAAGAACCGGGTTGATTTGATCCCAGTCAGGAAATGGGATGCTATCCAGTTCCTCGATAAAATCTCCAATATTTCCACTTATACGATTCACGTGATTATTATTATCGATGGCATCGGCTATGGCAGCAAAAGTCTCCTCGCCTTCTCCAGAAACCGCATAATCGGCTCCAGTTTCGTTAAGAACGTTTTCTGTAAGCGCGCTGACATGCGGCCCTCCAATTACAACCTTCTTACCTTTGGATTTCAATTTTTTGACTAAATCTGAGGCTTGACAAATGTAAGAACTTAAAATGGAAACCCCAGTTAGATCGTCATCAAAACAAAGATCAACGATCTTCTCGTTAGAAAGATTTTGGTTGAGGCCATCGATTATTCTGACCTTATGCCCTTTATTCTTTAAATATGATGATAAATACCCTAACCCCAAAGGAGGAGTAATCAAGTGTGAATGATAATTTCGCCTAATTAAACTAATTTTCATATTTGACCAGAAGCTTTCTTTAGGATATTAAAAAATACTTTTTTAGTCTTTTTAAATATTCTTTTCGGAAAAAGCATTTTAATCAATGGCTTAATCTTTAGCCGTTCGGTAAAATAAACCATATTCCAGTAAAAACTATTCTCTACCGCCATTAATTTCCGCTTAGCATAATTCCTGCGCCAGATCAACTCTGCTGGAGTAAAATCCCGGGTTCGAATATTAGCTTCAGTATTATCTTCGGGGAAGATAAGTAAATTTTCAGTATCTTTTATCACAAAAAGGTCATTTTCTATACAATAATTAAAGAGGGCTGTTTTAGGATAAGCCCTGGCTATATTGATCCGGAAATCTTTCAAGCCATATTTTCCAAGCTTCCTGCCATATTCAATGACCTTCATAAAGCTTTTCCTGTCTTCTCCGGGATGGCCGATAATAAAAAAAGCTGCCATTTCTAGGCCAAGCCTACTGCCTATCTTTACGATTCTTTCCACTTTAGACAGGTCTAGCCTCGTCCCCATTCTCTCCAGCATTTTAGGATCGCCATGCTGAACCCCTAGAACCAAAGACCTGCATCCAGCCTTTTTCATCTTTACCAGAATTTCTTCATCGAGATGATCGACTCTAACGCCATTTGGCGTAGTCCAGGTAATCCCTAGCTCCAATTTAATCATCCTGTCCAAAAGTTCAACCATACGGTCGCGGTTAGCAGTCAGGTGGTCATCAATAAAGGCTACTTCGTTAATCTTAAATTTTTCTATAAGATCAGTTATTTCATCAATTACGTTTTTAGCTGACCTCTGCCTCCATTTATGCCCGTGTACAAAATGAACAGAGCAGAATGAGCAGTCATATGGGCATCCGCGGGAAGTAATTATCGGCACATCTCTTAAGGTGAATTCAATAATTTCTGTTCCTTGCCTTAACCTGGCGCGGTTTGTGGCATCAAGCAGGCGATTAAAACGAAAGGCTTCGCGGTCAGGAAACGGCAGGCAATCCAGGTTATCCATAATCTCGGCCATGCCGTTATTGATTAATCTACCAGACTCCTTAAAACAGAACCCTTTAATGCGGCTTGGGTTTTCCCCGCTCAAAAACTTTTCCAAGGGGATCTCTCCCTCTCCCCTGATAGCATAATCAACCTCTAGCCGCAGAAGGTCTTCCGGAGAAGTAGAAGGATATGCGCCGCCGATAATTATTGGCCGGTCAGGATACCTCTTTTTAATCATTGAAGACAACTCCTTAATAATTGTCGCATGATTAGAAAAAGGCGCGCTAATTCCGATAACATCCGTGTTTTTGGGAATCTTCTCTATAACAGTTTCATAGGGTAATCCTACGCGGTAAGCCTTCTGGTATTTAAACTTAACCGGCTGGATATTGTCTCTTCCTTCAAAAAGGGCATCAATAACATCAACATCATGGCCTTTGCTCCTAATATACGAGGCCAAATATCCCAACCCCAGATAAGTAGAATCAACAGGGACAGGTAAGTTATTGTACCAAGGAGGATTAATGAGCGTTAGTTTCATGTTTTATTTTTTTAACCAATGCCAAACCGCCGGGAACGGTTTCCTGATGGTCGCGGTAAAAATCAAGCATTTTCTGTGAAATCCTGGCTGCTTCGGAATATTTTTTTTCGCTATAATATTCCTGAGCCAAATAAATACCCACGCTCTCCCAATCAGCGCAAAATTGCGGCTTAAATTGCAATATTTTTTCCGAAACCTCATGCGCCTTTTTAATATTTCCTTTCGCCTTATATTCAGATAATAAAGAAACATAAACCGGAGAGATATCCCACCCCAGGCTGTTTCTGATTAAATCAACATCAAATGCATTATTTAAGACTTTTAAGGCAGTATTTAAGTCTCCTTTTTTAAGATAAACCAGAGCTATATTAGAAGACATTTCCGAAGGGGCTAATTTTTTTAGTTTTTTAAAATACCTGATTGCTTGATCAAACTTTTCTTGTTTTTTATAAATTTCGCCGATAGTTTTAACCGCAAAGACGTAAATATCTCTTTGTTCTTTTATATTTACGCTGGCGACAGTCTTCTTAAAATATTCGAATGCCAGATCAGGATAACCCATATTTAAATACATTTTTCCTAAAAGCAGATATCCGATAGCGGCTTGTTTTTTATCCCGCGAAATCATCTTATACAGGTCTGCGGCAGATGCGACGTTTCCCTGCATTTCATAAATTACCCCCAAATGCCGGCGGCCTTCAGTTTCGGTTTCCGGATAATCTAACAATTTTTTATAAATTTTTTCAGCCATATTAAAATCATTTAGGCTTTCATAGATTCCTCCGATTTTTAAATAAACAAAAAGGAGATTATTTTTATTAACGCCATTTTCTGAATCGGCATCAGCAAACTTCATATAAGCAGCAATTGCATCCCTGGGCCGATTCTGCCGAAAGTATAATTCTGCAAGGTAATAATATACCTGGCAATAAGACGAACCGAGGCGCAAAATTTTATTGAATTCCCGTATAGCCTGGTCTGGCTTATCAAAAAAATAACTGCATTCTCCTATAGCAAAGAGCAAAACTTTATTATCAGGAAAGAACTTTAGAGCTTCCTTATATTTGCCTATAGCAAGGGCAAATTGCTTAAACCTGAAATATTTAATGCCTTCGTAAAAAATAACTTCTGGCCAATCCGCAAACCTACTTTTTAATTGATTATCATCTCCAAGGACTATCAGATTGTCAAAAGTAATAAGAGTATTTTTGATATCTTGTTTATTAAAATAGGCGCAGGCAAGATAGAATTTTGTCGAAAAATAAACTTCGGGCCCCATAATTTTTTTAAACTTTAACGCCCGATTGCAAATCCCAATTACCTTATCGTAATCTTTTTCTTTATAATATTCTTGCGCTAATTTCAGATACGAATTGAAATAAACTGGTTTTGCCTGAATGGAAAGCAACAAGTTGCTGTTCCCGGCTAAACGGTAAAAATTATCTGCCTTATAATAAGCGTAAAATGAGCCTACCGACAAGATTAACAGCGCAAAGGACAAAACTCTCAAAAGAATTTTTCCAGAGCCGCCGCGGCGGGGGCCTTTTTTTATTTTAAAAGATAAAATCATCGAAAAAAAACAAAACAATAGGATGATAAAAGTCCATCCTAATGTCAAATTTTTATAAAAATCGCATAAAATCATTTTACCGGCACATTACAAGTACTTGGATTATTTTTGCCTGATGCTCTTTTGATATCTGCTTCTGTCATCATTTCAACTAACTTCTTAAATTTAACTACCGGTTCCCACCTAAATTTATTTTGCGCTTTACTGTAATCACCTTGAAGGATATTCACTTCTGCGGGACGATAAAAGTTTTTATCAATTATCACGAATTTTTTCCAATCTAGGCCAGCATATCCAAAAGCTAATTCCACAAATTCACCAACAGAATGCGTTTCTCCGGTAGCAATCACGTAATCATCGGGCTTGTCCTGCTGCAGCATCATCCACATAGCCTTGACATAATCTCCGGCGAAGCCCCAGTCCCGTTTTGCATCCAGATTACCTAAACGCAATTCTTTAGAGAGCCCGTGTTTAATTTCCGCGACTGCATTAGTGATCTTACGTGTAACAAATTCAAAACCGCGGCGCGGGGATTCGTGGTTAAAAAGTATGCCATTGCAGGCAAAAATACCGTAGGCCTCGCGGTAATTACGGGTGAGGTCAAAACCGGCGACCTTAGAAATCCCGTAAGGCGAACGCGGATGAAAAGGCGTATCTTCGTTCTGCGGCACTTCTTTAGCATGGCCGAACATTTCGCTGGAAGCGGCAAAATAAAATTTACATTTTGGCGCCCTCTCTTTTATGGCAGACAAAACATAATGCGTGCCGTTAATATTGGTGTTGATCGTGGAAAATTCGTCCTCAAACGAATAACTGACAAAACTCTGTGCTGCCAAGTGATAACATTCATCCGGCTTAACTTTTTCAACAATAGAAAATAAACTAGGATAGCTTTCTAAAGAACCGGCATGGACTTTAATTTTGCCCAAAATATGCTTAATTCTCCATAATTGATGCTCGGGATCCTCCAAGGCTACCCTTCTGATCACCCCGTGCACTTCATAATCCTTTTCTAAAAGAAATTCCGCTAAGTATGAACCATCCTGCCCATCAATACCGGTAATCAATGCTCTTTTCATATTGTCCCCTTTCCTGCCTCTTTTAGAATTTTACAGATAATTTTTTCGCAAAATGCTTCTGGGTCCAGCTTAAATTAGTAATATACCAGTTAACTGTTCTCTCCAGGCCCTGAAGAAAATTTATTTTCGGCTGCCAGCCAATATCTTTTTTCATTTTTTTTGTATCCAGGGCATACCGGAAGTCGTGCCCGGGCCGGTCTTTGACATACTCAATTAAATTCTCGCTTTTGCCTAAAATCCGGATGATCCGTTTCACTACTTCTATATTCTTATGTTCATTGCCAGTGCCGATATTATAAACCTGGCCGATTCGGCCTCTTTGCATAATCTTAAGGATTGCCGCGGCCGTATCGCTAACATGCATCCATTCGCGGACATTTTCACCCTTAGCGTAAACCGGCGTCTTTTTTTCGCGCATAATATTAAGAATGGTCAGAGGAATAAGCTTTTCCGGGTATTGCCAGGGGCCGTAGTTATTACAGGCCCGGATAATAATTGCGGGAAAATTATAGGTACGGATATAGGCCTTAACTAATAAATCCGCGGCTGCTTTAGAAGCCGCATAAGGGCTATTGGGCGAAAGCGACGAGTTCTCGGTAAATTTACCTTTTTTTATATCGCCATAAACCTCGTCGGTAGAAATATGGAAGAATTTAACAATGCCGTATTTTTTCGCGGCATCAAGTAAAACCTGGGTCCCTTTTACATTAGATTCAATAAACGGGCCGGCAGAAACTATGCTGCGGTCAACATGGGTTTCCGCGGCAAAATGAACAACTATATCAGGGAGCTGGCTTTTAAATATTGCTTCAATTTGTTTTTGATTAGAAATATCGGCCTTATAAAATTTATACTTACTGAAAACTTCTTTTAAGCGGCCCAGATCTCCGGCGTAGGTGAGGTTATCGATGATAACCAGCGAGATTGCTTCGGGCTTCGCCCTCGCAATGACGCGGACAAATTCGCTACCAATAAAACCGGCTCCGCCGGTAATCAGGATTTTACGTATCGGCTCACGCATTCTTCTAAAATTTTGTGGATATCCCGCACCTTAAAGCCGGTTCCTTCCAGCTTTCTCACAGATAAAATCAGGTTAGTGCGTTTAAGTTTAAGTTTTTTATAAGCGATTACCGAATATTTGAAATCCGGAACATATTTTTTGTAAACATCAAGCAGCTCGGGATAACGCACTCCCCCCTTATTAACAATATTATAGACGCCGCGGGCATTAACTTTTAAAAGGTGCTTTAGAGCCGCTAAAAAATCAGGAATATAAGTTAAAGAATTCGGCAGGTTAATGACATGTCTATACTTAACTAATTTATCCAGAATATTGCGGGGATGCGGCCGGTCATCTAAAGGAATCCGAATCCGGCAGATAAGAATATTATATTTTTTGGTTAAGGCCTCCAACGCCCTTTCCGCGTAGATCTTGCTGCGGCTGTAATATAAATCAAAATAATCCGGAATCTTTTCTTCGGTTATCGGATTGTCTTTGGCATAGTCATAATGATAAATGCAGCCGCTGGAAATATGCACCAGCTTAATATTATTCCTCAGGGCGGCTTCCGCTAAAATAATCGGCAGGTAAGTATTGGCAAAAAGCACCTCATCCTTAGCCAATTCGCAATCATCAACGTTGCGCTTGCCAGTGGCGCCGATACAATTGATGATTACCTTGGGCTTAATTTTAAGGATTTCTTTTTCCGCATCAGCCAAACTGGTAATTATCTTACCGGAAATCCGGCAATTCAACGCCTGCTGCAGGCGGCTGCCGATAAACCCTTTGCCTAAAATCAAAATATCTTTATTCATTTTGGGCGATTTTCTTTAAATACTGGCCATAGCCGGTATTGATCTGCTCGGCTAACTTAATTAACTCGCTCTTAGTGATATAGCCCATATTATAAGCGACTTCTTCAATACAGCCGATCTTCAGGCCCTGCCGGTCTTCAATCGTCTTAATAAAGACCGAGGCGTCAATCAGCGCGTCGTGCGTGCCGGTATCCAGCCAGGCGTAGCCGCGGCCAAGCATCTCTACTTTTAACTTACCCTCATTTAAATAGGCTTTATTCACGTCAGTAATCTCCAGCTCGCCTCTTTTTGACGGCTTCAGGCCCTTGGCAATCGCTACCGCGTTATTGTCGTAAAAATATAAACCGGTAATCGCCCAATTGGTTTTTGGCTTGGCCGGCTTTTCCTCGATCGTGGTTACCTTGCAGTTTTTATCAAACTCAATCACGCCATAGCGCTGCGGGTCATTAACATAATAGCCGAATACCAAAGCCCCGCTTTTTAAATCAGCGCCTTTTTTAAAAAGTTCGCCTAAATTATGCCCGTAAAAAATATTGTCCCCGAGAATCAGGCAAACGCTATCTTTGCCAATAAATTTTTCCCCGATAATTAAGCTGTCGGCAATCCCGGCCGGCTTATCCTGCACGGCATAAGACAGGTTGATCCCGATTTCCCTACCGTTACCCAGCAGCCCCTTAAAGCGCGGCAAATCGCTTTCCGTGGAAATAATCAAAATATCCTTTATCCCGGCCAGCATCAGCGCGGAAAGCGGATAATAGATCATCGGCTTGTCATAAACCGGCAAAAGCTGTTTGCAAACGCCTTTGGTAATCGGATACAACCTGGTTGCCCTGCCTCCGGCTAAAATTATCCCTTTCATAATTCTCCTATCTGTATTTGTAATAAAGCGCCAGCGCTATTATTAACGTGGCGAAGGTAACAATGTTGGCTAAAATAATTACCCAATCACCAAGATAAAAACCATAGACCGCCCAAAAAGTAACTCCGAACAAGAATTGCAGCAAAGTAGCCAAGCTGACATCTTTTACGGATTTTGTTTTATATATTTTTATCGCCTGCGGCACAAAACCAAAAGTCGTTAGACAGGCAGCGCAAATTCCAAAAATCTTCCAATGCATCAAAATGGTATCCTTATGCCGAAATCAAGGCCGGATTCTTTTTGCAGCCGCTTTAACCGCAAAAACGCTTCCGCCTGATTATTTTCTAAAAATTTGCGCGAATAAGTTAAGCTGATCCCCAGTTGATTTCCGTTTTTATTAACTAAATTTAAAATAACCTTGTCTTTACTGGTTAAATCCACCTGGCTGCCAAATTCCATTTTCCGCCAGCAACCCTTGGCATACTCCATTTCGAAATTCAGCGCCAGATTGCGGCTGAATTTCCAAGCGCCGTATAGAGAAAACACCTTTTCTTTTTTTAGCCGGCCAAACCCTATGCCGATCCGGTACTTGATCTCGCCTGTTTGCGCGTAGATACTCGGGCTTTCCAAGCTAACTTTAAAATCAAAACGGGAGTCGCAAGACGTAGACAAAACATAAGCCAGTTGATTACGGCTGTCAATCCGCCAGAACCCCTGAAAAATTAACGACTGGGCCTGCTTTTTATAAGTATAAACAACCTGCTGATTTTGATTAACCTGCCAGCCGGCACTGAACACCAGCGCGTCCGGAGAAAACCTTTTCTCTACCTGAAAAACAATCTGATTGGCGCTATTGGCCTGCCAGACACCTTTTAATTGCAAGAGCCGCAAAGCGCGCTGCTGGTTGCCTGATTCAACGCTAAAAACCAAAGCATTGGCGCTTACGGAAATAATTTCTCCGCGTAAAGCCAGTTCATCGCCGCGGCTGGTGAATAAGATCAAATCATGCTCTGGGGTGAGTCGCCAGGCGCCCTCAAAAACGATCTTTCTACCAATGCCGTGTTTTCTGCGCCAGCCATTATCCTGATTAACCAAATAATTTAAACGGTTTTTACTATCAACTGAGAAAGAGCCTTTAACTAATATTTTCTCTTTTTTACGCCTTAAAACAAGCTGATTGCTTTTATCAGTGGCAAACCTCATGCAAAGGAAGCTTTAAGCTGTCTTTCGTTTTGCCTGATCCAGTTAAAAATATCGATTAGAATATCTTCGCTGCTTTTTCGCGGCTGCCAGCCAAAGTCCCGCTCGGCCTTGCGGCAATCGGATAAATAAACTTTTAAATCGCCAAAGCGGTTTTGCGCCTGCCGAGCAATATTTATCCGGTTTCCGGTAATCTCTTGGCAAAGCTTTGTGGTTTCCAGCAAAGACAGGCTAACTTTTCTTCCGCCGCCAATGTTATAAATTTGAGCGTTAAGTTTATCCATTGACCTGATCTGCCGGTCAATTAAGCAAAAAAGATCATCCACATGCAGCAGGTCGCGCACCTGCTTGCCTTTTCCGCCGTACCCGATATAAGCGATATTCTTTTTAAAATAATGCGCCAACATCCAAAAAGTAAAAACTCCCTGATCAACCTTGCCGAATTGCCAGGGGCCGGCAACCACGCCACAGCGGTTAATTACCGCTTTAATCCCGTAATTAGCGCAATATTCCTGCAAAATTAATTCCGAAGCCAGCTTGGTCGCGCCATAAAGCGTCTTGGGCCCGGCCAGCGGAAAATCCTCGCCGATCCCCTTTTGCCGCCATTCAAAACGAGTAGCGGATTCTTTAGTTTTAATTTGATTGATTGTTTCGTAGGGATAGACGCGGCTGGTAGAAAGAAAAATCAGATCGGCCCTATTCTTTCTGGCTAATTCCAGACAATTAATCGTGCCGACTAAGTTAGTATTAATGATGTAAGCCGGATTATCGCCGGTCCCGGCCAAAACAGACGGCTCAGCAGAGCATTCAATCATTAAATCGATCTTCTGCTGCAAAACCAGGTCTTCCGGGCAGCGGATATCTCCGTGAATAAAAATAATCCCCGCCGCTTTTAAACGGCCAAGATTCAATTCGCTGCCGCGCCTTTTTAAATTATCCAAAGCAATAATCTTTGCCTGAGGATATTTTTCTTTTAAGCTACAGCAAAGGTTGCTGCCGATAAACCCCGCGCCTCCGGTAACCAGAATATTTTTATATTTCATAGCGCCTCTTTCTGGGCCTGATAAATCTGCCTGATGGTTTCTTCAATGCCGAATTTATAATTCCATTTCGGATAATGAGACTGAAATTTGGAAACATCGCTGATATACCAGATATGGTCGCCGATGCGGTTTTGCTCAACGTATTCATAGTTAAATTTTTTACCGGAAATCTTTTCGCAAAGGTCAATTGCCTCTAAAATCGAAATACTGGCAAACCTTGAGCCGCCGATATTATAAACTTCGCCAACCCGCGGCTTCTGGAAAAAATGGTCAAAGGCATTAACCAAATCATAGGAATGGATATTGTCCCTGACCTGTTTGCCTTTGTAGCCGAAAATTTTATAGGTCCTGCCGGTAATACAGCATTTAACAAAATAAGAAAGAAAACCGTGCAGTTCCGCCCCGGAATGCGCCGGCCCGGTAAGACAGCCGCCGCGAAAGACCCCGGTTTTTAAACCAAAATATTTTCCGTATTCTTGGACCAATAAATCGGCACTGGCCTTAGAAACGCCGAATAAACTATGCAGGCACTGATCAATACTCATTGATTCGTCAATGCCTTTATAATATCGGTGCTCTTTGGGCAATTCGTATCTTTTTTCCAATTCGATTAAAGGCAGGAAATTCGGCCGGTCGCCGTAAACTTTATTGGTAGAGGTAAAAATAAAGACTGCCTGAGGGGAAAATTTACGCATGGCTTCCAAAAGGATCAAGGTGCCGGTGGCATTAACGCTAAAATCCGTCATCGGAGCTTTGGCTGCCCAGTCATGCGAAGGCTGCGCCGCGGTATGGATAATCAAAGCGATATCCCGGCCGAATTTCTTAAATAATTTCTCTACTTTTGCCTGATCGCGGATATCGATAGAATAATTAGTAAAATTCTTATATTTTTTCTCCAGCCGCTTCTTATTCCAAAGCACGCTGCCGTCTGAACCAAAAAAGGACTTGCGCAGGTTGTTATCGATACCAACCACTGCCAAGCCCTTTTCGCAAAAAAAGCTTACCGATTCCGAGCCAATCAAGCCGCAGGAACCGGTAACAATCACTACCGACATTTATTTCTCCAGTTTTAAGAACCTTCTCTTTCCAACTCTGAGAATTCCGGCCTTATTAATCTCGGCGCTGTCTTTATCCAGCACAACGCCGTCAAAAACAATCCCTCCCTGTTCCAAAAGCCGGCGGGCTTCGTTTTTCGAAGCAACCAAACCGGATTCAATTAAAATATCAACTACATTGGCGGTTTTTTTTAATTTAAAACAGGCGATATCTTCGGGGATTTCCTGCTTGCTAAAAACACGCTCAAATTCTCCGCGCGCCTTAAGCCCGGCTTCCGGAGAATGATACTGGCTGACGATGATTTCCGCCAATTTCATCTTGGCTTCCTTGGGGTGGATTTTCTTTACCGCCTCCAAGTCCTCATCAGTAAGCAAGGTATAATATTTAAACATCATCTCGTCGCTAACCGACATTACCTTGCCGAAAATAGAATCAGCCGGCTCGTTAATGCCGATATAATTGCCGTACGACTTACTCATCTTGGCCACGCCGTCCGTGCCCTCCAAAAGCGGCATAGTGATCACCACCTGTTCCGGCTGGCCAAAATCCTTTTGCATATCCCTGCCGACCAATAAATTAAAAATCTGGTCGGTCCCGCCTAATTCAACATCCGCTTTAAGCTGAACCGAATCATACCCCTGTAAAAGCGGATACATAAATTCCAGCAAAGAAACATCTTCCTTCTTTTCCAGGCGTTTTTTAAAATCTTCGCGCGCCAGCATCTGTGAAACCGTGGAATGTGCGGTAAGCCCAAGCATCTGTTGAACGGGCATTTTCGCAAACCAAGCGCTGTTAAAAACAATCTTGGTCTTATTTAAATCGAGGATTTTAGAAACCTGTTTCTTATAGGTAGCGGCATTGGCCAGGACTTCTTCATTAGTTAACTGCTTGCGGATCTCCGAACGGCCGGAAGGATCGCCGATCTGGCCGGTAAAATCGCCGATCAGGAAGAAAACCTGATGCCCGAGGTCCTGGAACTGGCGCAGTTTGCGTAAAAGCACCGTGTGCCCCAAATGCAGGTCCGGAGCGGTCGGGTCAAAACCGGCCTTGATATTCAAAGGCCGGTTTTCCCCTAGCTTCTTTTTTAGCTCGGCTTCGGAAATAATCTCAACCGCGCCGCGCTTAATTATCGCTAACTGTCCAGCAATATCCATTATATCCTCGCTGACAAGCCGATCTTGGCCTGGTCAACATCAACCTTCATTACTTTAGCTTTTACTTTGTCGCCGGTTTTTAAGGCCGCCAACTTATCTTTATCGATTTCACTGGCATAAACTAAGCCCTCGAGTTCGTCGGTAATCTTGACGAACGCGCCGAAATCGGTAATGTTAACCACTTCAGTTTCCAGCACGGTATCCAAAGGATACTTGGCGGCAATTTCCACCCAGGGATTCGCCTGCAGCTGTTTGAGGCCGAGAGAGATCCGGCGGTTGGCAGTGTCAATAGCAAGCACTTGCACATCCACCTTCTGGCCTTTTTTCAGCACATCCTGCGGATGGGCCACGCGCTTGGTCCAGGACATATCAGAAACATGGATCATCCCTTCTAAGCTGCCGTCTAATTCCACAAACGCGCCGTAATCAGTAAATCCGCGCACTTTACCGCTGACTTTACTGCCGACCGGGAATTTTCCCTCTGCTTCCAGCCAAGGATTCTGTTCCAGCTGCTTGATGCTCAAGGAAATCCTGCGGCTAGAAGTATCCATAGTCAACACTTGCGCCTCTACCATATCGCCCACGGCAAACATCTCGCCCGGGCTGTTCATGCGCTTGGTCCAGGAAATCTCGGAAATATGAATCAATCCTTCGATTCCTTTTTCCAATTCCACAAAAATCCCATAAGGCAGAATATTCACTACCTTGCCTTTGACTTTTGTGCCCACCGGGTATTTCGCCGCTACATCCTGCCACGGGTCGGGAAAACGCTGTTTCAAGCCTAAAGAGACCTTGCCTGATTCTTTGTCCATATTCAAAATCACAATATCGATCTTGTCGCCTAATGCCACGACTTCCGAAGGATGGCTGATCTTTGACCATGACATATCGGTAATATGCAAGAGCCCGTCCACGCCGCCTAAGTCAATGAACACGCCGAAATCCGTGATCGCCTTGACTAAGCCGGGATGAATCGCGCCGACCTTTAACGTGGTCCATATCTTTTCCTTGGCCTCTTCTTTTTCCTTATGCACTGCTTCGCGGCGGGACAAGATAATACTGTGGCGAAGGTTATTGATTTTGACAATCTTGAATTTAAACGGACGGTAAAGAATATCTTTGTCCGCTACTGCCTTAAACGCAGACAGCGAAGCCGGCAAGAATCCTTCAATGCCGTTAACATCGACCAGGAAGCCGCCCTTAACTTTCTTGACCGGCTTACCCTCGATTAAATCGCCTTCTTTCTGGTTCTTCAGGACCTTATCCCAGCCCTTGATGCGCTGCGCCCTTTCGCGGGAAAGGATGATCGCGCCGGAATCGTTTTCCATTGATTCCACCAGAAACTCTATTTCTTTGCCGACTTCCAAATCTTCCCTGGCAAATTCAGCAATCGGGACAATACCTTCTGACTTGAACCCGATATCCACCAACACTTCTTTGGTCTTGATTGCCACCACTCTTCCGATAACAATCTCGCCTTCCTTGACCATCTTAATACTATCATTATACATTTGCTCTAATACTGCTCGATCTTCTGACATTTTGAATCTCCTTTAGCGCAGAAAGCGCATACCGGCCTATCCGATAAGGCCGGGTATAATTTTTATTTTTGAATGTTGAGTTTAATTTTGATTTTTTTAGAACTTAATGTGCATGAGACAACTGCCTTATACCCGCCATGATCTTTTCGGCGACTTCGCTATAAGGCAACCCCCTTTCTATAGGAATTTCTTTGCCGAAGGAAACCGTAATCTTCCCCGGCCGGACTAATTTCGCGCCTTTCGGCAGGCAATGCTGCGTGCCGTTGATAAATGCCGGAATTACCGGCGCGTTTACCTTGGCGGCCAAAAAACCAATGCCCGCTTCCGGCTTATCCAATGAATCAATCGCTTTCCGGCTACCCTGCGGAAACAAACCCACAACTTTACCGGACCTTATCCTTTTGATTACTTCCTTAATCGCGCTTAAATCAGCGCTGTTTCTCTTGACAGGGAACGCGTTAACGCTGGAAATCATCCCGCCAAAAAATTTCTTTTCAAATAAATCGTGCCTTGCCATATAATCAATATCCCGCGGACAGGCAACTCCTAAAACTACCGGGTCAAGATAACTAACATGATTGCAGGCTAAAATAAAACCGCCTTTTTTCGGGACATTTTCTTGGCCGCAAACCTTCATTCTAAACATCAGCCAGCAAAAAATTGTGCTTAAAACTTTGCCGAACTTATACATTACTTAAACACCAACTTCTTGCCGAAATTAAGTAATTTATCGGAAAAGGCGGCATTTCTTGATTCCGCGTAAACGCGCATAATCGGCTCAGTGCCGGATCCGCGGAACATCAGCCAGGAGCCATCATCGCAAATCAACTTTACGCCGTCGTAATCTTTTACTTCAACCACCGGCTTACCAAGCAAAAATTTCACATTTTTAAAATCATTAATATCCACTTTTACTTCTTTTAACTTAAAATTATCCTTGATATAAAAATATTTTCCGTATTTAGCTTCCATATCTTTCAAGATAGCGCTGATCTTTTTCTTACGGAAAATCATCATTTCCAAAAGCAGCAGCCCGGCCAGCGTTCCGTCTCTTTCCGGAATATAGTTTTTAAACCCCATCCCGCCGGCTTCTTCCCCGCCGACCACGATATTTTCCTTTAGCATCAGCTCGGAAATATATTTAAACCCGACCGGCGTTTCGTGCAGCTTAAGCTTCAGCGCCCGGCAGATATTATCCAGCAGATTACTGCCGCAGATCGTTTTAACCACTCCGCCGTCCATTTTACGGCCCTCGATCAAATGCAGGATCAAAAGCCCTAAAACTTTTTGCGGATTGATAAATTCTCCGTCGCCGGTAAAGGCGGCGATTCGGTCTGCGTCGCCGTCAAGCACCAGACAAAGGTCATACTTGCTTTTCTTCAATAATTTCTGCGTATTCAATAAATTCTCCAAAACCGGCTCCGGCCGCAGGCCTTCAAAAGAAGGATTAACATCCTGACGGATAAAATCTACTTTGACCTTAGTGCCTTTGAGCACATCGGCGACAAAACTGTTCCCGCTGCCGTGCATCGGGTCAACCAAGATCTTAAAATTGGCGTTCTTGAATTTTTTCAGGTCGATATATTTGCGCAGGAAAGCGACATAATCCTTAGTCAAATCAGCCCGGCTGATCTTTCCGCTAAAATTAACTTTGTTTGAACTGGGGTCAAGGATCAAACGCTCGACCTCCTTGGTAATCTCTGTACCGGCCGCTCCGCCGGCTGAGGTCTTAATCTTTAAACCGTTGTATTCTGCCGGATTATGGCTGGCAGTAATCATGATCCCGGCGTCTAATTTCCGGCGGGAAACCGCGAAACTTAAAGTCGGCGTGGGAACCGCACGATCGGAAAGCAAGACATCGATGCCGTTTTCGCTTAAGACCTCGCTTACCGCCGCGGCAAAATTTTTCGAAAGAAAACGGGTGTCATAACCCACGGCCATTTTGACCTGCCGGTTAGAAATCTGGCCGTTATAATAATCGGCAATCGCCTTAGCGCAATGCCGCAGGTTAGCAAAAGTAAAATTATCCGCGATGATCCCGCGCCATCCGTCTGTCCCGAATTTAATCTCAATATTTAGATTGCACATTTTAAGCTCTCAATCGCCTCCTTATAATTTTTTGATTTAAACACATACGAGCCGGCGACCAGAATATTGGCGCCCGCCCCCACTACTTGTTTCGCGTTTAAATTATTAATTCCGCCGTCGATCGAAATATCGCCTTTATAAATCTGCCTTAATTGCCGGACTTTGGTTACAGACGAAGCAATAAATTCCTGGCCGCCGAAACCCGGGAACACCGACATAACCAGCACAAAATCGACAAAACGCAGCACCGGCTTAATCTTGGCCAAAGGCGTATTCGGATTTAAAGAAATCCCCACCCGGATCTTCTTTCGCTTTAACTTCATTGCCTGCTGTTTAAGCTTTAACCCGGAAATCGTCTCAATGTGAAAAGTAATCCAATCGCTGCCGGCTTCCACAAACCTGTCCACATATTTGGCCGGATTCTCAATCATCAAATGCACGTCTAAAATCTGATCTGTGGACTTGCGCATATCCTTGACCACTACCGGGCCGATGGTAATATTCGGCACAAAATGCCCATCCATCACGTCCACGTGGATCAAATCCGCGCCGGCCTGTTTGACCGCAGCTAATTCTTCTTTTAAGCGGCTGAAATCCGCGGACAATATTGAAGGAGCAACTTTAATCATCGGTATAATTTCCTTTTCTGAATGTATTCATACACCGCGTCCGGCACCAAATAACGGAATGACCTGCCGGCCTTGGCGGCTTTTCTGATCTCCACGCCGGAAATATCCACCGCGCGGATCGGGATAGTGGTAATATACGACGGAATTTTTTCCAAGGCGTATCCCGGCCGCGTGGCCACAATAAATTTAACGATCTTTAAAATTTCCGGCAGGTCTTTCCAGGCCTCCAGATAAGTCAACAAGTCAGAGCCGGTAATAAAATAAAGCTCGTCTTTGGGGTAATTCGCTTTTAACTGCCGCGCGGTATCAATGGTGTAAGAAATACCTTTGCGCTTAATTTCAATATCCGAAACGCCAAAATTGCGATTGGCTTTAATTGCCAGTTTGAGCATATTCCAGCGGTCATTAGCGCTGGCAACATCCGCCGAATCTTTGTGCGGCGGCAAGTTAGTGGGGACAAAAATAATTTTGTCCAATCCCGCCTTTTCCCGCGCCTCATCCGCCAGAATCAAATGGCCGAGATGCACCGG
>JAKAMF010000017.1 GCA_021813045.1 bacterium
ATCTAAAAATAAAGGAATTTTATCTTTTTGAAAATAATCAGGTTGTTAAAAAGTCCGGCCAGGCTAATGGTAAGTCGCCGGCTGCCTTGATCTATAATAATAACACCGATTATTACGTTGTTGTCTTAAGTCCGCCTTTAGCGCAAAGCCTTTTTACGCGGCTATATTTCTTAGATGGCAAAGGGCTGAAACACTTTCTGCCGTTTTATCAAGAAAATAATAGCGATGGCTTTATTAAGGTTTTTGAAATCATCTGGGAATAAGCCCACCGTTATGTTATAATATTTCCATTTATAGACCAGGGGCTGTAGCTCAGTTGGGAGAGCACTTCGTTCGCAACGAAGGGGTCGGGGGTTCGACTCCCCCCAGCTCCATATGATTTTTGCGACAAGCAAAAATCATATGGATGCCTTTGTGAGCGCGGCCGAGCGACAAGCGAGGCAGCGAACAAAGGCGCCACTCCTCAAAAAAGACATAATTTATGAAACCCCCATTTAAATTCTTACTTTCTTTATTTTCCCTAGCCGTTTTAATTTTCACCTGTTTCTTCTTGCCTAATCTTTTTTCTCAAGAAAAATTAAAAGAAGCGCTTTTCTATGAGAAGCGGGAAGATAGGCTTGTGCAGTGCCGGCTTTGCCCGCGTAATTGCCTGATTCCGGATAAAAAGCGTGGTTTTTGCCGGACCAGGGAAAATCAAGGCGGGGTTTTGTATGCTCTGGATTATGCCAAGCCCGTAGCTATACATATCGACCCGATTGAAAAAAAGCCGCTTTTTCATTTTTTACCCGGCACCACTGCGTATTCTATCGCCACTGCCGGCTGTAACCTTAAATGTAAATTTTGCCAGAATTGGGAAATTTCCCAAAGTCAGCCGGATGAATTGGATTATACTTATCTTGAGCCGGAAGAATTGATCCGCAGGGTCAAGGCCAGTAATTCTCCGACTATCGCTTATACCTATTCTGAACCGGTAATTTTTTATGAATATATGCTGGATTGCGCCAAATTGGCTAAACAAGCCGGCATAAAAAATATTATGCATTCTAACGGCTATATTAATGAACAGCCGCTGCGCCAGCTGGCTAAATACCTTGATGCGGCTAATGTTGACCTCAAGGGTTTTAGCGAAGAGTATTACGCTAAATTATGCGAGGGTTCGCTTGCGCCGGTGCTTAATTCGCTGAAAATTTTAAAAGAGGAAGGGGTATATACCGAAATAACTACTTTGATCCTTCCGGGTTTTAATGATGATGAGCCGACTTTTCGCAAGATGTGCTTATGGATAAAAGAAAACTTAGGGCCTGATACGCCTTTGCATTTATCGCGTTTTTTCCCGCTTTATAAACTGACTAATTTAAGCGCAACTCCTCCGGAGACCTTGGAAAAATTAAGGCAAATTGCTTTGGATTGCGGCTTGCGTTATGTTTATATCGGCAACCTTCCGGGCGGAGAGGCAGAGAATACTTATTGCCCGGCCTGTAAAAAACTTTTAATCGAACGCCGGGGTTATTTCATTTTGCAGAACAGTGTGGAAAACGGCAAGTGTAAATATTGCGGACAAGCCATAACCGGAGTTTGGAAATGAAAATTAAGCGGCATTTTAAGGTTTTATTTTTACTGGCCGCCTGCTGTTGGCTGCCCATATCTTCTTTATCGGCTTCAGATGTTAAGGAGCCTAATGTTGCCGGCACTTTTTATCCGGATAATCCTGCGGAACTTTCCGCAATGATTGAAGGATTCTTACAGAAGGCCGATCCACAAGCCATGCCGGGTGAGATTTTTGCGATAATCTCTCCGCATGCCGGTTATGGTTTTTCCGGGCCAACCGCTGCTTTTGGCTATAAGTTGATTCAAGGCAAGAATTATAAGACGGTGGTAATCCTGGGTACCAGCCATTATTATGGATTTAGCGGAGTGTCGGTTTATCCGCAAGGCGCGTTTAAAACTCCTTTGGGAGAAGTTGAAATTGACCGCGATTTTGCCGCAAAGCTGATGAAAAATGAAAATATTACTTTTCAGCCGCAGGCATTTACTAAAGAGCATTCAATAGAAGTTCAGATCCCGTTTTTACAGAAGTCGCTTACTGGTTTTAAGGTCGTGCCGATAGTCTTGGGTGATTGCACTTTGCAGGACTGCCATGGCCTTGCGCAAGCGTTAAAAAACGCCATCAACGGCCGTAAAGATGTTTTGATAATAGTTTCTTCGGATATGTACCACGGTTATGACTATGAAGAGGCGCAAAGGGTTGATAATATTACCATAGGTTTTTTAAAAAAAATGGACAGCGAGGGGCTTTATTACGCTTTGCGCGAACAGGAAGCCCAGCTCTGCGGAGGGTTTGCCGCGGTAACCGCTTTGCTGCTGGCCAAAGAATTGGGACATAATAAACTTGAGGTCCTCAATTATACTGATTCTGCCCAGGTTACCGGGCAAAAAGTAAAGGGTGTGTGGACTGTTGGCTACGGAAGTTTTGCTATTGATCAGCCAAAAGAGGAGGCAGGAATGTTAAGCCAAGAGCAAAAGAAAAAATTATTAGTTATTGCCCGTAAGTCGATTGAGACTTATTTGAAAACCGGAAAATACTTAGAGGTTAAAGAAAGCGATCCGGTTTTAACGCAGGTCCGGGGCGCGTTTGTCACTTTGCATGAAGCCGGACAGCTGCGCGGCTGTATCGGCAATATCATCGGACAGAAGCCGTTATATTTAACTGTGCGCGACATGGCGGTTGAATCAGCAACCGGCGATCCGCGTTTTTCGCAGGTTACCGCCCAAGAATTGAAAGATATAGAAATAGAGATTTCCGCGCTCAGCGTTCCGCAGAAGATCGATTCCGTCGATAAAATTGAAATGGGTAAACACGGCGTAATTGTCCGCCAGGGGTTTAAGGGCGGAGTATTTTTGCCGCAGGTAGCCACGGAAACCGGCTGGAGCAAAGAAGAATTCCTTTCGCAGCTATGCAGCCAGAAAGCAGGGCTTGCGCCGGATGCCTGGAAAGATAAAACTACCGAAATTCAGATATTTACCGCTGAGGTGTTTTCGGAAAGAGACAGTTAATTTAATCGATGCCATTATTCGTAAAGCTTGCGGTAAATTTTTTTCTGCTCGGGCTTGTCTTGGGTAGCGGGCCTTGTTTAGCCAGCTGCGGGCCGCTTTTGGTGTCTTATTTTGCCGCTTCGGCGAAGGGCCTGAGGGGCGGGTTGATTGCTTATTTTGTGTTTTCATTTTCCCGTGTCGCAGTTTATTTGCTGCTCAGCCTTTTAATTTTTTTAGCCGGCAGGATTTTCGCGTCTGGTTTTTCGTTGGCCATTTCCAAATATGTGTTTATATCCGGAGGCATTTTTATTGTTTTACTAGGGATATTTTCTATCCTGGGCAGGAATACCCATTCCCGGGCTTGCGCTTTTTTACATGAAAAATTTATTAGGCAAGATAAAAAAAGCGTTGTTGTTTTGGGGGTCATTACCGCTTTGGCTCCCTGCGCTCCGCTGTTGGCGGTTTTCTCTTATCTGGCCCTGGTTTCTCAGACAATATTCAACGCCCTTATTTACGCTTTGGCTTTTGGTTTAGGTACTTTTATTTCACCGCTGCTTATTCTGGCAGCCGGGGCAGGGTGGTTAGGTAAAATTCTGGATAAAAACGAATATTTCGCTAAGATATTTAATTTTATTTGCGGCTTGGTTGTGGTTTGTTTAGGAATTATTTTAATTAAGAGGGGGATTTTTAATGCATAGGTTATTTTTTAATTCTCTTAGCTTGTCCGGGGATAAAATTATCATTTCCGATCCGGAAAAAATCCACCACGCCAAAAACGTTTTACGGCTTAAGGCCGGAGAGAAGCTAAGTGCCTGTGATGAAAAAGGCAATGCCTACGCGGTAAAAATAGCCAAGGCCGGAGCGGATGAGCTAGTTTTAACGGTGTTAGAAAAAGCCGGCATTCGGCAAAAGAAATTGTTTTTGGCCGTTGCCTGCGCTTTGCCGAAAAACTGCAAGTTTGACGATATCGTGGATAAGCTTACTCAATTAGGCGCGGATAGGATTATACCGCTTAAAACTCAGAGGGTTATTTTAAAGCTGGATTCAGCTAAAGAAGAGCATCGCTTGGGGCGTTGGAGGAAAATCGCCTTATCCGCTACTTGTCAGAGCCAAAGGAATGCTCCGCCTGAAATTCAGCCGATACAAGGCTGGGACCGGTTTTTGGCTGAGTCGGGCGGGTATGATTTAAAAATTATCCCTACTTTGTCAGAAAAAAGCCGGCATCTGAAAGAATTGCTGAATCAAAAAAAAGCCAGCCGCGCGGTTATTGCCATCGGCCCGGAAGGGGATTTTAGCGAAAAAGAAGTCAGCTCTGCGCTAGCGGCCGGGTTTATTCCGGTTTCTCTGGGCGATTTAGTTTTGCGTGTGGATACTGCAGCGATTGCCGCGGCAAGTTTCTTATCTTTCTTTTATGAAGACCGTTAAATTCTTTACGCTTGGCTGTAAGGTTAACCAATATGATACGCAAGGCATACGCGAACAGCTTTTGCGCTGCGGATTGAAAGAGGTGACCGCTAAAGCCCCGGCCGATATTTATCTGATTAATACCTGCACTGTAACTCACCGTTCTGACGCGGAGTCATTATATCTAGCCCGTAAAGCAAAGCGTGAAAATCCCCGGGCAAAAATAATTATTGCCGGGTGCTTGGTAAAATTGGATGCGGATAAAATTAAAAAAGCCATTCCGGGCTGCCTGATTATTAAGGATAAAGAAAATATTTTAAAAGAACTTTCTTCTTTGGGATTATCTTTTACTTGTGACTTGCCGCTTGTGCCTTGTGCCCCCTCAATTATAACTAGTTTTCAAGGCCGCACCCGCGCTTTTTTAAAAATCCAAGATGGCTGTGATAACTTTTGTGCTTATTGTAAGGTCCCTTTAGTCAGAGGCAGGTCGCGCAGCCGTAAAATAGGAGAGATCTTCCGGGAGGCGGAGGATTTGGCTAAAAACGGCTTTCAGGAGATTGTTCTCTGCGGAATTTGTTTAGGGTCTTTTGGCAAAGACCTGGATCCAGCTGCGCATTTGGTAGATTTACTTAAAGAACTGGAAAAAATTCGCGGGATATTAAGGATCAGGTTGAGTTCAATAGAAGCGGGGGATGTGGATAATCGCTTGATCAAATATATAGCCGCGTCTAAAAAACTTTGCCGGCATTTGCACATTCCCATCCAAAGCGGCGATGACCGGATTTTAAAAAAAATGAACCGTCGCTATACAAGCCGCGAGTACTTAAAATTAATTGCAAAAGTAAAGAAAATGATTCCCGGCATTGCCATTACTACGGATGTTTTAGTCGGCTTTCCCGGAGAGGAAGAGGAAAATTTTAGCAATACCTTGAGCTTGCTTAAAAAGATCCAGCCGGAAAAGACGCACATCTTTCCCTATTCTTGCCGCCCGGGTACGGCAGCAGCGGGTTTTTCTGACCGGCAGCTTCCGGTTACCCAGCTAAAAAAAAGAATCGCTATTTTACGGTCTTTGGCGGATGACTGTTCACTAGTTTTTAAGAAAAAGTTTTTAGGCAAAACCGTGAAAGTGCTTTTTGAGGTTAAGGCTAAAACTAAAAAAGGCTGCTGGCAAGGTTTTACAGGAAATTACCTGAAAGTGCTTTTAAAATCAGAGAAAAATCTTAAAAATCAATGCCTGGCAGTTAGATTAAGCAAAATTAACGCAGATTATTTAATTGCAAGCAGTTAGAAAAAGGAAAGCGCTTTCCTTGACATTGCCATGCCTATATGTTATACTTCCATATATTATTTCTTAAAAAGGAGCCAGCATGCCTGAATTTTTGACCAAGATTAACTGGGTGGATATTGTTTGCGCGGCAATTTTTTTGCGGGTAATTTATGTCAGCCGCAAGACCGGAATTGTTATTGAATTGTCCAAATTGCTGATTCTGATTTTCTCAACCTTTTTGTCCCTGCATTATTTTTTGACCGTTTCTGATCTGACCCGTAAACAGGTAAATTTAGAAAAATCTCCTTTACAATTTACGGATTTTATTATTTTTGTCCTGCTTTTGGTCTTTACTTACGCCGTACTTTCGCTTTTTAGAAGCATTATCTTTAATTTGATCCGGCCGCGCGAGCAAGCTAAGCCAACTTCGCTTTTTAGCGGGCTGGCCGGGGTGGCGCTGAGCATCGTCAGAGGTTTTCTTATTTCCAGCTTGATCGTTTTTTCGCTCTATATCTCCAATATTTCTTATTTAACCGAAAGTTCGCAAAAGGCGCATTTTAGCAAAAAGTTTTTTGGCATGAGCACGGGGATTTATAAGGGCCTTTGGGAAAATTTGGCGTCTAAATTCCTCTCCAATGAAAAAGTTAATTCCGTTGTTTTTGAGCATGAGAAGGAATTCTATAAGTGAAATTAATTGATTTTTATAATCGCGTAATTAAATACGCTACTTTAATCGATCCGCGTAAAAAAAGCGAAGTTGTTTTTGACGACACGGCGATCCTTTGCGGCAATCCCGATACTCCGGTGCGCCGGATCCTGGTGGGGATAGATATTGAAGTCGGCGAGATCCTTTTGGCGGATAAGATCCGTAAAGAAGAGGGGCTGGATTTAGTGATTGCTCATCATCCGGAAGGCAAGGCCCAGGCCGCGTTTTACAAAGTAATGCAGCTGCAGGTCGATTTATTGACCAAAGTGGGTATTTCTAAGGCGGTTGCTCAGTCAATGTTAGATGACCGTATGGAAGAGGTTGCGCGCCGGGTTTCTTCGGCTAATCATACCCGCACGGTAGATGTGGCCAGGATATTAGATATCCCTTTTATGTGTATCCATACTCCGGCGGATAACCACGTGGCGCATTTTTTAGATAAGTTATTTCTTAAAGAAAAACCGAAGAAAGTCCAGGATATCGTCGATATTTTAATGACTATTCCGGAATACCGGGATGCCGAGGCCAATAATGCCGGGCCGAAAATTATTTTAGGCAGTCCCAAACGCGCGGTCGGGAAGATTTTTACCGAAATGACCGGCGGTACCGAAGGTAATAAAGAGGTTTTCAGCAAACTTTATAAAAGAGGCATCCGTACTTTGGTCTCTATGCATTTAAGCGAAGAGCACTTTAGAAAAGTAAAAGATAATAACCTTAACGCGATAATTGCTGGGCACATCTCTTCTGACACGCTGGGCTTAAATCTACTTTTGGACAAAATTGAAAAAGAAGAAAAGTTGTCCGTCATCGGTTGTTCTGGCTTCCGCAGGTTTAGCCGTAATTAAAACTTTTTAAAAATATGGCAGGTTTGATTCCAGAAAATATCTTAGAGGATATTTTAAGCCGCGTTGATATCGTTGAATTGATCGCGGGTTATATCCCGTTGAAAAAGGCAGGCAGGAATTTCCGGGCCAATTGCCCGTTTCATCACGAGAAAACCCCGTCTTTTATGGTTTCGCCTGACCGGCAGATCTACCATTGTTTTGGCTGCGGAGAATCAGGCAACGCCTTTAAGTTTTTGATGCGCTATGAGCGCTTGGAATTCCGTGAGGCAGCCGAGATGCTGGCGAAGAAATCCGGGGTGATTATCCCGGAAACCGAAAGGCCATCGCAGGAAGCCAGTATTTCCAGCTCAATCTTTAAGGCCAATGAAATGGCGGCCGGGTTTTACACCGAGTATTTACATTCAGCCGCGGGGGCTGTTGCCAAAAATTATCTTTTAAAGCGCGGCATTTCCGAAGAATCAATTAAATTATTTAAATTAGGGCTTGCCCCGGATAAATGGGACGGCCTGATCAATTTTTCCCGGGCAAAGAATATCAGCCTGGGGGTATTAGAAAAAAGCGGTTTGATTTTAGCTAAGGATAACGGCGGGTATTATGACCGTTTCCGCAACCGCGCGATTTTTCCGATCTTTGATATTAAATCCCGGGTAATCGGTTTTGGCGCCCGGATGCTGCCCGGGGAGGCGACAGAGAATCAGGCAAAGTACGTTAATTCTCCGGAGACCGCGGTTTATGTCAAAGGCAGGAACCTTTACGGCTTAAATTTTGCTAAAGATGCCATCCGCGACGCGGATTGCGCGGTGATCGTCGAGGGCTATCTTGATTTCTTAATTCCTTTTCAGTCCGGTTTGCAGAATATTGTTGCTTCTTCCGGTACCGCCTTTACCGAAGACCAGGCGCGGCTTTTGAAAAGATACGCTTCTAATGTGGTGATTGTCTATGACCCGGATACTGCCGGGCAGGCCGCGGCTTTAAGGGCTTTGGATATTTTTATTCAAGAAGGCTTGAGCGTTAAAGTAGCTTCTTTGCCGCAAGGCCTGGATCCGGATTTGTTTGTCCGCAGCAAGGGGATCGAAAGTTTTAAGAATCTGATTAATTCAGCCGAAGGGCTTTTTGACTACAAGTTAAAAGTTCTAAAGTCGCGTCATGATGCCAGATCTGCGGAAGGTAAGGCCGGGATTGCCGGGGAAATGCTGCCGACCTTAAATAAATTTCCTAACGCGGTTTTGCGCAGCGAATATATTAAAAAGTTGGCTGATGAATTAATGGTCAAGGAAGACGCGCTTTGGCAGGAATCCGGCAAGATTAAAGTTGATTTTAGCCGCGCCAGCATTGCGCCGGATGCTAAAAAAGTAATTAACGTTAGTCCGGTAGAAAAGCTTTTGATTAAATTGATGCTGGAAGAAGCGGAATTAATCGAACATATCCGCCAGCATCTGGAGCCGTCTGATTTTAAAAATGAAATTACCTGCCGGATTGTTTCTACGATGTATGAGTTATCCGGCCAGGGCAGGGATTTAGACCGTAATATTTTAATTAATCATTTTGGTCAAAGCGAGGTTGAACAGGTTATTTGCGAGTCAGTATTTTTACCGGAGATAGAAGACAAGCAAAGGGAAAAGGTAGTTCAGGATTGTATTCAGCGTTTAAAAGAAGATAAGGTTAAGTTAAAAAAACAGCGCCTGCACGAGCGCATCCGCGACGCGCAGGTTTTAGGCGATCAGCAGGAATTAGACCGGCTGACGCAGGAATTCCATACATTAATTAAGAAAGGATAAAGATGAAAAAGAAGGAATTTGTTAAAAAGGACGTGGAGAAAATTATCGCCCTGGCCAAGCAGAAGGGTTTTGTGACTTATGATGAAGTTAACGACCTCCTGCCGGATGAAGTTTCTTCTTCTGAAGATATCGATAAGATTTTTGAACTTTTGACTGATGAAGATATTCAGGTAGTCGAAAGCGCCGAAGAAAAAAGCCAGCCTAAACAGGAGCCGGCTTATAAAGATGAAGGCATGGTTGACGGGGTTGCGCAAGAGGAGCGCTTCCTGCCGTTAGATGACCCGGTCAAAATGTACTTGAAGCAGATGGGCTCAATTTCGCTTCTTTCGCGGGAAAATGAAATTGAATTGGCCAAAAAGATCGAGGCGACAGAAGATAATTTTAAACGCTCATCGCTGGGTTCGGAATTTATCCGTAAAGAAATTTTAAAAATCGGCACGGACATGATCGATGAAGAGGTTAATCTTGACGATGTCCTGAAAGAAGATATCAAGACCGACCGTTCGGCGGTAGTCCGCAGAATTAAAAAACTGGTTGAAAAGATTAAGCGTACCTCAAGCGAAAAGAAGGGCACTGAGCTTCTTTTGCAGCTGAATCTTACCACTTCTATGTTTGAGAATGCGGTGCGTAAGCTAAACAGCCTGGTCAGGGAACTAGAGCAGATCAACCGCGCCAGCAAAACCAACCGTATCCGCAAAAGAGAGTTAATAAAAACTTTAGTTGAGCCGCTTTTAAAGACTAAGCAGAAAATAAAGCTGATTCGTTCGGCGCATATTAAATTTAACCGCACTAAAAAACAATTAGTGGAAGCAAACCTGCGTTTGGTGGTAAGTATCGCTAAAAAATATACTAATCGCGGGTTATCGTTCCTGGATTTGATTCAGGAGGGCAATATCGGGCTGATGCGCGCAGTAGAAAAATTTGAATATAAACGCGGGTATAAATTTTCCACTTACGCTACTTGGTGGATACGCCAGGCGATTACCCGTTCGATCGCGGATCAGGCGCGCACGATCAGGATACCGGTGCATATGACCGAGACGATTAATAAAATTATCCGTTATTCGCGCATTTTTATTCAGCAAAACGGCCGTGAGCCGAATCCGGAAGAAATAGCCGCTAAGATGCGCATGCCGCAGGACAAAGTTAAGGCGATTTTAAAGATCGCTCAAGAGCCGATTTCTTTGCAAACCCCTATCGGAGACGAGGGGGATACGCATTTTGGCGATTTTATTCAGGATAAAAAAGCAGTTTCTCCGGCCAATGCCACTGTGCGTTCCATGCTCAAGGATGAAATGAATTCCGCTTTGGGTACTTTAACTGAGCGGGAAAGGAAGATCCTGGTTTTGCGTTTTGGCGTTGGTGACGGCTGCCCGCGGACCCTGGAAGAGGTAGGAGATGTGTTCCGGGTTACCCGTGAAAGAGTACGCCAGATTGAGGCCAAGGCCTTAAAGAAACTTAAACATCCGACCCGCTCCCGCCGCTTAAGGGCGTTTTTGGATATGACGATTGCCCACCAAAGGGAAATCTGATAATCCTCAAGATAATTCCTGTGAAAACAAGGGGACGGTTTTGTTTTCTTTGTTAAAAAAACAGAACCGTCCCCAAGTTTTTCTTGCAGATAGACGATTGTGTGTTATAATTTATAGTCTGTTAAACTCTAAATTAGGGCCCATAGCTCAGTTGGTCAGAGCAGGTGACTCATAATCACTTGGTCCGGGGTCCGAATCCCTGTGGGCCCAGAAATTTGCTAAAATGGGCGCATGGCTCAGTTGGTTAGAGCGTCACATTCACATTGTGAAGGTCGAGGGTCCGAATCCTTCTGCGCCCATTTTTTAAAATAAGGAAAAACGTGGATTTAAAAACCCAATTAAGCAATTTGGTCGGCTTACAAGAAATCGATTCTCAGATTTATGCCTTAAATCAGGAAAAGCAGGCTAAACCGCTGGAAATTAAGGCGATCGAAGAGCAATTTGAAGCTAAAAAGCAAAGTCTGTTGGTTTTGGAAAAGCTGTCGCTTGATCTGCAAAAGCAAAAAAAAGACAAAGAAGGCGAATTAGCCGCTAAAGAAGAAAGCGCCAAAAAGCTGCAAGGCCAGTTATTTCAGTTAAAGACCAACAAAGAATACCAGACTATGTTGCAGCAGATTGCCGATACTAAGGCTGACGGTTCGGTGATCGAAGAAAATATCCTGGAGATAATGGTCAAGATGGATAAAGTCAAGCTTGACATTGAAGAAGAAAAGAAAAAACTTCAGGAAGAAGAAAAATTCTTTAACGGCGAGAAGGCAAAAGTTCAAATAAGGGTTAAAGAGATCGACGATAAAATCGCCCAGCTGGATGCTCAACGCAAGCAAATTATTCCCGGCATCGATAAAAAAATTATCGACCAATACGAAAGAGTGCTTGCCAGCCGCAACGGATTAGCGATTACTACGGCAAAAAATAATTCCTGCCAGGGCTGCAATATGTATGTTCCGCCGCAGGTGATTAATTTGATCAAGATGTACGAAAAAATTATTACTTGCGAGATGTGTAATCGGATATTATATTTTGATGATTAGCCATCCTAAACAATGAAGCACTTAGACATTTATATAGACGGGGCTTCCAAAGGTAATCCCGGACATGCCGGAGTCGGGGTAGTGATCTGCCGGGATGGTGAGGTAATTAAAAATATTTCCGCTTACATCGGCAAGGCAACGAATAATTTTGCCGAGTACTCAGCTTTGATCTATGCTTTGGAAGAGGCGTTAATTTTAAAAGCCGATTCCTTAAAGGTCTATACGGATAGCCAGCTTTTGTGCCGGCAGCTAAAAAGAGAATATAAGATTAAAAGCGAAAATATTATTGGTCTCTATCAGCAGGCTTTGCGTTTAGTATCGGCTTTTCAGCGGGTAGATTTTCAGGATATTCCGCGCGAACAGAATTGCGGAGCGGATAAATTAGCAACTAAAGCAGTTAAAGCTGCGTTAGCAGCCCGCTAATTTTTGTAGCGGGGAAGCACTGAAAAAAGCTGTTTGATATTCAGGCAGGATGCGGCTATCCCGCCGTAGGCGGGAAGGAAAGTCCGGGCTCCAAAGGGCAAGCGTAACGGGTAACGCCCGTCACCCGCCAATATTTTGGCGGGGAGGAATAGAGCTACAGAGACGAGTCCAGCCACAAAGCGTGGCGGGGGTGAAACGAGCAATCTCTGCGCGGAGTAAGGCCAAATAGGGGATGAGAGGCGGCCCGCCTCGTTATCAATCCCGGGTTGGCTGCTTGTTTTTGGCCGCGAGGCCAGAACTTAGAGAAATGGCTGCTTTGGGAAGTGGATAATCATTTCCGACACAGAACCCGGCTTATTCTGCCTGATTTTAATTAACAATAATAACAATACAGGGAGGCAACAAATGTCAGGTCATTCAAAATGGAAAACAAATAAAGGTAAAAAGGCGTTGGCTGATGCTAAAAAAGGCGCCGCCTATACCAAGCTGATCAAGGAACTTACGATTGTCGCCCGCGAAGGCGGCGGTAATCCCGACACCAATTCACGTTTGCGCGCGGTAATGCAAAAAGCCAAAGAAGCGAATATGCCTTCGGATAACGTAAAGATGGCAATTAAACGCGGGACCGGAGAGCTTCCCGGTGTGGTCTACGAGGGCGTAAACTATGAAGCCTATGGCCCGGGCGGGGTGGCGATTTTAATTGAGGTGCTTACGGATAACAAGAACCGCGCCAGTGCGGAAGTGCGCAATATCCTTTCCAAAAAAGGCGGTAATATGGCTGGCGCCGGAGCAGTCAGCTGGATGTTCACTAAAAAAGGTTATTTTTTAGTGGAAAAGTCTCAGGCTAAAGAAGACGAGCTGATGAATATTGCTTTGGAGGCGGGCGCTGAGGATTTTAAATCCGACGATAAAAATTACGAGATTTTTACCTCGCCGCAGGATTTTGAAAAAGTTAAGCAGGCAATTGACGCTAAGGGGATTAAATGCCAGGACGCGGAAGTGACCATGATTCCTTCTTCTTTGGTTAAGGTTTCCGGCGGCGAAGCCAAGCAGGTATTGGCTTTGGTCGAAGCGTTGGAAGATCATGACGATGTCCAGCAGGTCTACGCAAATTTTGATATCCCGGATGAAATTTTGGAGCAGGCAGCTAACTCTGAGGAATGAGAATAGCAGGGATTGACCCGGCTTTAGGGATCACCGGTTACGGGGTGATCGATGTTAAGGCCAATAAAGTTTCTTTATTGGAGGCCGGAATAATCAAAACCAGCGCAAAACAGGAAATCACTGAACGCCTGGATAAGATATTTCAAGGCGTTGCGGATTTGATCTCTGAAATAAAACCGCAGGTAATGGTTTTGGAAAAGCTGTACGCCCATTACCGCCATCCGACTACTTCTTATATTCTCGGGCAGGCGCGCGGAGTAATCTGCCTGGCCGCGGCCAGGGCAGGGGTTCCTTTAATCGAATATCCGGCAACCAGAATGAAAAAAGCGATTGTCGGCCAAGGGCATGCCTCTAAACAGCAGGTGCAGCGGATGGTAGCGCATTTTTTGGGATTAAAAGAATTGCCGAAATATAATGATGTTACTGACGCTTTGGCTTTGGCAATCGCCCATTCCAACATCATGAAATTTAAACTATGATCACGCGTATATCCGGTAAAATAATTGAGCAGGGCGCAAATTCAATTGTTTTAAGGGTGGGGGATATCTGTTATGAAATATTGATCCCCCAGAACGTTATTGACCGGCTGCAAGAAAATATTCCCGACGGACAGAACATCGATTTAGTGACTTACCATTATTATCAGGTTGAGCCGTCGCGCAGTATCCCCGTCTTAATCGGATTCCTTAACGAAATTGAAAAAGAATTTTTTCAGGCCTTTATCACGGTTTCCGGGATCGGCCCGCGCGCGGCAGTGCGTGCGCTAAACAAACCGATTTCTTTGATCGCCCAGGCGATTGACGAGGCAGACGCGGAATTTTTAAGGTCTTTACCCGGCATCGGCCAGCAGCGGGCCAAGGAAATTATTGCTAAGCTACAGAATAAAGTCGGCAAATTCGGTTTAATGCAGGACCGGCAGCTTAAGGAAAAAACTCAAGGCAGCAAAGATATACAGGAAGAAGTAGTCGCGGTGCTTACGCAGTTAGAATATAAAAAAACCGAAGCGCTGGCCATGGTGAAAAAAGCGCTGGAACGCAAGCCGGATATTCAGTTCACGGAAGAGCTTTTAAACGAGGTTTATAAACAAAGAAAGGCAAGATAATGGCGCTTGATAATGCACAGGCAGTGGTTGAGGCATTGCTTTTTGCCAGCGATAAACCGCTTATGCTTGAACAGATCAAAGATGTATTAGACAATTTGACTACTGTGCAGATCCGTAAAATAATCGAGGATCTAAACCTGGATTACGAAAATCAGAATCGCGGTATGCGCGTAATCGAGGTGGCCGGCGGGTTCCGCTTGATTACGCCGCCGAACTTAGCGCCTTTTTTAAAGAAATTTTATAAACAGCGCAAAGTAGAAAAATTATCCAAGCCGGCATTGGAAACTTTGGCGATTATTGCTTATAAGCAGCCGGTAACTAAGCTGGAAATAGAATTATTAAGGAATGTTAATGTTGACGGAGTGATCGAGAGCTTATTGGAAAAGGGTTTGGTTCGCATCGCCGGCAGAAAAAACGCTCCCGGCAGGCCTTTGGTATTCGCGACTACCCGTCAGTTTTTGGAGCATTTTGGCTTAAAGTCATTAGAAGATCTGCCCAAGATGGAAGATTTTAAAAATTTACAGCCGGTTACAGAAGATTTGCCGGAATCCCAAGGAGGTAAAATCGATGAACCTCAAAAAATTACGCAGTAAAATTGATGGCTTAGACAAAGAAATCATTCAGCTTTTAAATTCCCGCGCGCAAGTTGCCGGCGATATCGCTTGTTTAAAACGCGAGCACGGCCAAAGCGCTTATTCGCCTGACCGCGAAAGAGAGGTTTTGAAAAAACTGGCCTTGTTGAATAAGGGTCCGATGTCGGCCGGCGCTTTAGAAGCAATTTACCGCGAGATTATGTCAGCCAGTTTATCCAGCCATATTCCTTTGCGCGTGGCTTATATGGGCCCAGAGGCGTCTTTTTCTAATCTGGCAGCTTTAAAAAAGTTCGGTTCACAGGTTGATTACTTGGCTTGCAATAGCATCGCCGAGGTTTTCTTGGAAGTGGAAAGGGGTAATGCCGATTACGGAGTAGTGCCGGTAGAAAATTCCATTGAAGGCGCGATCAGCTATACCTTGGATATGTTTGTGGAATCGGATTTAAAAATTTGCAGCCAGATTGTTTTAGATGTTTCGCATAACCTGCTGGCAAATTGCCCCAAGAGCAAGATCAAGCGCGTTTATTCCAATCCGCAGGTCTTTGGCCAATGCCGGTTATGGCTGCAGAAGAATTTGCCGGAAGCCGAATACATCGAGGTCTCCAGCACGACCCGCGCGGCCCAGATCGCGGCAAGCCAAAAAAACAGCGCCTGTATTGCTTCGTCTCTGGCCGCTAAGATTTATAAATTGGATGTGATCGCCGCGGATATCGAGGATTCGCCGCATAATATTACCCGTTTTATGGTCGTCGGGACAAGTGAAGTGCCAAAAACCGGCAAAGATAAGACCTCGATACTTTTTTCGATTAAAGACAGTGTGGGCGCCCTGCATGATATGTTAGTGCCGTTTAAGAAATATAAGATTAATTTGACCAAGATCGAGTCTCGGCCTTCCAAGAAAAAGGCCTGGGATTATTATTTTTATGCGGATATGCTTGGGCATATTGCCGAGCCGAGAGTGAAAAAAGCGCTGGATGAATTGGAAAACAAATGTAAATTCTTAAAAATTTTAGGGTCATACCCTATATCCGATTAACCCGTATGTACGCCGCTTAAGGCGCACAGGGAGAGGAAAACATGTCGTTAGTTAGGAAAAATATTCAAAATATCACGCCTTATATCGCAGGTAAGCCGATAGAAGAAACTAAGCGTGAGCTTGGCTTAAAAGAAGTGATTAAGCTGGCTTCGAATGAAAATCCGCTTGGGCCTTCGCCTAAGGCGCTGGCGGCAATCCGCAAGAATCTTTCTCAGATTAACCGCTATCCGGATTCTAATTGTTTTTATCTGAAAAAGAAAGTTGCTAAGTCATTAAATGTTAAACCGGCTAATGTAATTTTTGGCAACGGCTCAGACGAGTTGATTGATGTTATCGTTAAGACTTTTGTGGAAGACGACGAAAATATTATTACCGCGGATACGACTTTCTTAGAATACGCGATTATTGCCAAGGTTAACAACCGTCAGATCTTTACCGCGCCGTTAAAATATTTTAAATACGACCTGGAAGCGATTAAAAAGAAGATCAACAAGAAGACCAAATTGATTTTTATCGCTAACCCCAATAATCCTACCGGCACGTATCTGACCGCGCATGAGATCAGGGATTTTTTAAAAGAGGTTCCGGAAAATGTTATTTTGGTATTGGATGAGGCCTATGAAACATTTATTGATGTGAATGATTTTCCCGATACCTTAAGGCAGATCGGCACCTATAAAAATATTATTTTGATGAAGACATTTTCTAAGGTTTTTGGCATGGCCGGATTGCGCGTGGGTTATGCCGTAGCCGTGGAAGAGCTGGTCTCGGCAATGGAAAAGGTGCGCCAGCCGTTTAATGTTAATCTCCTGGCGCAGGTTGCCGCGGCCGCCACTTTAGACGATAAAAAATTCCTTAAAAAAAGCCGCCAAGTGGTTTTGCAGGGGAAAAATTATCTTTATGATTCTTTGAAAGAAATGGGCCTGGCTTATGTGCCTTCGGTAGCGAATTTTATCCTGATCGATGTCGGTAAAGACGGGGTTTCGGTCTTTAAGGAGATGCTTAAATACGGCGTGATCGTCAGGGACATGAAACAATATGGCCTGAAAAATTTTATCCGTGTGACTATCGGTACCAAAAAAGAGAACGAAAGGTTTATTAAGGTTTTAAAGAAAGTTTTATAGAGCGAGGTAGATATGATTATCGTTTTAAAACCAGAGGCAACACAAGAGCAAGTTGACCATATTATTGACCGCGTGCAAAAACTGGGGCTCACTCCGCATGTTTCTAAAGGCTCAGAACGCACGATCATCGGCGTAATCGGTCCGGAGGATATTTTACGGGTTACTCCTCTGGAAGTTTTTCCCGGGGTTGAACAGGTAATGCCGGTTTTAGCTCCGTATAAACTGGTTTCGCGAGAATTTAAAAAAGAGAATTCGGTTATCAAGCTTGGCAAGGGCGTAGAGATCGGCGGCGAGAAATTAACCGTTATGGCCGGGCCATGCGCGGTAGAAAACTTAGAAACTCTTTATGAGATCGCCAAAGCAATTAAAAAATCCGGAGCCACAGTTTTGCGCGGGGGTGCTTTTAAGCCGCGCACCTCTCCTTATAGTTTTCAGGGGTTAGGAGAAGAGGGTTTAAAGATGCTTAAGCAGGTTGGCGATGAATTGGGCCTGGTTACGGTCAGCGAAGTTATGGATCCGCGCGATGTGGCCCTAATGTCTAAATATGTCGATGTTTTGCAGATCGGTGCGCGCAACATGCAGAATTTTAATCTGCTCAAAGAAGTGGGCATGACTAAGAAGCCGGTAGTTTTAAAGCGCGGCCTTTCTTCAACGATTAAAGAAATGTTAATGTCCGCGGAATATATCCTGGCAGGAGGGAATTTTAACGTGATCCTTTGCGAACGCGGCATCCGTACTTTTGAAGATGCCACCCGTAATACCCTGGATATCAGCGCGGTACCGGTGGTTAAGCAGTTATCACATTTGCCGATTATTGTGGATCCCTCGCATGCCGCGGGAAAATGGGGATTGGTTTTGCCTTTGGCCCGCGCAGCAATTGCCGCAGGAGCAGACGGCCTGATTGTGGAAGTACATTGCCATCCGGAAGAGGCGTTATCTGACGGGGCGCAGTCGTTGATCCCGGAAAATTTTAGTTCGTTAATGGAAAATTTAAAAGTAATCGCACAGGTGGTAGAAAGGTCGATATGAAGCCGTTTAAAAAAGCGGCAATCATCGGCACGGGATTGATCGGCGGTTCAATCGCCTTGATCCTGAAAAAGAAAAGATTAGCTCAGCAGGTTGTTGGCGTAAGCCGTAAAAAAAGAAATTTAGATTTAGCCCGCAGGATCGGCGCAATTGACTCCGGTTCTAGGAACTTGCAGATAATTGAGGGCGCTGATTTAGTAATTTTAGCTATGCCGCCGGCGGCAATCCTGGCCAAGAGCGGCGCTTTGGCTAAATTTATCCCGGCCGACGCGCTGGTCATCGATGTCGCCAGCACTAAAGAAATTATCGTCGAAAAGTTAGAAAAAATATTTAAAAATTTTGTCGGGGCTCATCCTTTAGCCGGTTCGGAAAAACGCAGCGTTAGTAATTCCCAGGCAGGCATATTTGAAAGATCGATTTGTATTTTTACTCCTTCCCCCAAAACCAATCCAGCCGCGCTGTCTAGGGCTAAAGCGCTCTGGAATAAATTAGGAGCAAAGACGATGACAATGACGCCGAAAAACCATGACCAGGTTTTAGCTTTTATCAGCCATCTGCCGCATGCAGTGGCATTTTCTTTAATCAATACGGTTCCTGACCGGCATCTAAAATTCGCTTCCGGTGGGTTAAGAGACACTACACGGATCGCCGCCTCTGATGCCGAATTGTGGAGCGATATATTCTTGACTAACCGCAAAAATATCCAAAAAGGATTGGAAGATTTTATCCGGGTATTGGTAAAGTTAGAAAAAGCGATCGAGAAGAATGACCGGGAGTCGTTAGTTAAAATTTTAAAACAGGCTAAGGCCAAGAGAGACCGCCTAAAATAAAATGATTATCGCTATTGACGGACCTGCCGGCGCGGGGAAAAGCACGGTAGCCAAGAAATTAGCCCAGAGAATGGGCTTTCTTTATATCGATACCGGAGCGATGTATCGTTGCCTGGCTTTAAAGGCTTTGGATCAGGGGGTTGCGATTAGCGATACAGCCAAAATTATTGCTTTAGCCAAAGGTGTCAGTATTGATTTGATTAATAATCCTGATGGCAGCCTGAAGGTTTTGTTGGACGGCAAGGATGTGTCTGAAGCAATCAGGAAGCCGCGCGTGACCGAAGTTGTTTCTGATGTGGCAAAGATTAAAGAGGTCAGGCAGATTATGGTTGAATTGCAGAGGAGGATGGGTGTCTCTAAGGACAGCGTAATGGATGGCCGCGATATCGGCACGGTAGTTTTTCCTAACGCGCAAAAAAAATTTTATATTGACGCCCGTTTTGAAGAAAGGGCTAATCGACGCTACAAGGAACATAAGGGCCTGGGTAATCAAGCCAGCCTGGAAGATGTTAAAAATGATTTGCATAACCGCGATACGATTGATTCCACCCGCGAATTCTCTCCCCTAAAAAAAGCCGATGACGCAATCTATGTGGATACAACCGATATGTCAATTGAAGAAGTCGTCGCCTATCTAGTGGATAAAGTCAAATGAACAAAGCATTGATTCGTAATTTTTCGATTATCGCCCATATTGACCATGGTAAGTCTACTTTGGCTGACCGGATCTTGGAAAAGACCGGGGCGGTGGATAAACGGACGACCCGCGCCCAGCTTTTAGATGATATGGATTTAGAGCGTGAACGCGGCATTACCATTAAAGCCTCGATGGTTAGATTGTCCTACCGCTCAAAAAGAGATAACCAGGAATATATTTTGAATTTAATCGATACCCCCGGCCATGTAGATTTTACTTATGAAGTTTCCAAATCTTTGGCGGCTTGCGAAGGCGCAGTTTTAGTAGTTGACGCCGGCCAGGGGATCGAGGCGCAGACGGTAGCCAACTATTATTTAGCCCGGGATAATAATTTAAAAGTTATACCGGTGATTAATAAAATCGATTTGAATTCTGCGGATGTGCCGCGCGTAAAAAGGCAGATTGAAAATGTGCTGGGTTTTGGCGAGGAGGAAATAATTTTAGCTTCAGCAAAAGAAGGTATTGGTATAGAAGATATCTTAGAGCGGATTATCGAAGTAGTGCCGCAGCCGCAAGGCGAAATCAACCAGACTCTTAAGGCGCTGGTTTTTGATTGCCGCTTTGATCCTTTTAAGGGTGTGGTAGTTTTTTTAAGGGTGATTGACGGGAAGATTGATCCGGGTACACCGTTAAAAATGATGCATTCCGGTGTAACTTATAAAATAGAAGAGTTGGGCGTATTAAAGGATTTAAAATATGCTAAAGTCGACAGCCTATCCTGCGGCGAAGTCGGTTATATCACCGCCAATATCCGCGACGCGCGGGAAATTATCATCGGCGATACAGTTACGGATAATCGCAACCCTTGTCAAAATGCTTTGCCCGGCTACCGCACATTAAAGCCGCTGGTCTTTTGCGGAATCTATCCGGTAAACTCTGCGGATTTCCCGGAATTACGCGAGTCGATGGATAAATTAAAATTATCCGACGCTTCATTTGTCTATGAACCGGAGAATTCACAGTCGTTTGGTTTTGGCTTCCGCTGCGGATTTTTAGGGCTTCTGCATATGGAGATCGTGCAGGAGAGGCTGGAGCGAGAATATAACCTGAACTTGATTCTTACTGTACCTAACGTTGTCTATAGGGTTAAAACTCGCTCCGGAGAGATTATCGAAATCGATACCCCGGCAAAATTTTCCCTTAATGATATTGCTGAGATCG
>JAKAMF010000018.1 GCA_021813045.1 bacterium
ACTGCCGGATATTAAAGTCAAAAAGTAATTGTTTTGACGAAAAGATGACCTTAGAAACCTTGGCGAGAATAGCTTTGGCATATGCTCGAGCAGGCGCGGATTGGGTCGCTCCTTCAGCTATGGCTAAAAATCAGGTCGCGGCGATCCGCCGGCTATTAGACGGTAATGGTTTTAAGCAGGTCAAAATTTTAGGATATTCTGCTAAGTTTAATTCTTACTTTTATGGCCCTTTTCGCAATGCGGCTAATTCCAGCCCGAAGTTTGGGGATAGGAGCAGTTATCAACTTAATTACGAAAATAGCCAGCCGGCATTAGATAAGATTAAAGAAGATATAGAAGCAGGCGCGAACGCGGTTATGGTCAAGCCAGCACTGGCCTATCTGGATATTATTTACCGGGCCAAAGAAAAATATAAATTTCCTTTGGTTGCTTATAATGTTAGCGGAGAATACGCCTTGATAAAATACGGCGCGGCCCAAGGACTTGGAAATGAGCAGAAAATGGTTAAAGAAATCTTATCTTCCATTAAGCGCGCGGGTAGCGATTTGATTATTACTTATCATGCTAAGGATTTGGCAAAATGGTTAAAAAAACAGTAAGCCAAAATAAAATTTTATTTAAGGATGCGCAGCGTTATTTAGTCGGCGGAGTAAATAGCCCGGTGCGCGCTTTTAATTATGTCGGCGGCGAGCCGCTTTTGTTTAAAAAAGGTAGGGCTGCGAAAATATATGATTACGACGGTAAAAGTTATATTGATTATGTGCTTTCCTGGGGGAGTTTGATTTTGGGGCATAGTCATCCCCAGGTTGTGCGTGAGGTAGGGAAAAAAGTAAGACAGGGCCTTAGTTTTGGCGCTACCAACGAAACAGAAATTTTATTAGCAAAAGCAATCCAAGGGGTAATACCGCAGGCACAAAAAATTAGGTTTGTTAATTCCGGCACCGAAGCGGTGATGTCGGCAATAAGGCTGGCCCGCGGATATACCGAAAGAAATAAAATTATAAAATTTCAGCATGCTTATCATGGCCACGCAGATTACCTGTTGGCTTCGGCCGGTTCAGGATTGGCAACTTTGGCGATCAGTCAGAGCAAAGGCGTGCCCCGGGATTTTATCAAAGAAACAATCGTCTTACCCTGGACAGACGCACTTGCGCTAAAAAAAACTTTTGTTAAATACGGTAAGCAGATCGCCGCGATATTATTTGAACCGGCCGGCGGTAACTACGGGGTAATTCCTCCGGACGCGGGGTTTTTGAAATATGCGGTTTCTTTGAGTCGAAGATACGGCAGTTTAGTGGTTGCCGATGAAGTCATTACTGGATTCCGTTTTCGTTTTGGCGCGTTGTGCCATGAATTAGGCGTAGATTTTGATTTGATCTGTTTAGGCAAAATTATCGGCGGGGGATTGCCGATCGGCGCTTATGCCGGTAAGGATGAAATTATGCGGCATCTGGCGCCGCTGGGTAAGGTCTATCAGGCTTCGACTTTTGCCGGTAACCCTGTTGTTATGTCCGCAGGACTGACTACCCTTAAAGTTTTGTCAGCTTTGCGGGATGGCTATGCGCAGCTGGAAGCATTAACTGAATATTTAGCCGGCTCTCTGGAAGATAAAGCCGGCCCAGACCTGAAAATCAGCCGGTTTGGCCCAATGTTCAGTTTGCGGTTTAAACAAAAAGAAAGATTTGTTAAATTTTATCAACGTATGCTTCAGCGCGGAATATTTTTCGCTCCTTCGGAATTTGAGGCCAATTTTTTATCGTTTGCGCATACAAAAAACGATATAGAAAAAACTATTGAGGTGGCTAAAGATGGAAAATATTGATTATGATAGTTTGAAGCGGCGCGGGTTTTTAAGGCAGAAACAGGAAGGTTTTTTTGTCGTCCGGCTGCGTAAGGCCTACGGTAATTATGCCAGCATTGACTTAGAAAATATCAAGTCGATTGCCGATCAGTTCGGACGTGGTTTGGTGCATGCGACTACCCGCCAGGGATTAGAAATTCCGTATATTAAATATGAGGATATCGCTTTGGTGGAAGCAAAGGCCAAGCAAACCGGTTTAGAAACCGGGACATCTGGTCCGCGTTTGCGTACTACTACTGTCTGCCCGGGGAATAATTGGTGTAAGTCAGGACTGGTTAATACTTTTGAGTTTTATCAAAGGATTGAAAATGAGCTGGGGATTAAATGCGCTATGGATCTGCCGCATAAATTTAAAATTGTGATTTCCGGCTGTCCGAATACCTGCACCCGCGCCCAGCAATCAGAGATCGGTTTACACGGAGCAGTGGATTTAGCGGATCCTAAGAAAAATATCGGCTGGCAGGTTTATCTCGGCGGCTGCGGGGGGAAAACTCCGCGATTAGCTTTAAAATTAGAAAAGATTTATAATGAAAACGAGGCCTTGCGGATTATTGCCAGGGTAGTTAAGTTTTTTAAAGATAATGCTAAGCCTAAACAGCGGCTGGCGCTTTTAATTGAGGAGGTGGGCAGAGAGCGTTTTTTAAAAGAAGTCCTGGAATAGAATTTTTATTGAGTATTCGGTTAGTTTGAAGGATAATAACTTATTAATTTAGTACCCGGTCTTATTGGATAGGCCGGCAGCGCAGCAAGCGCGTACTTGCCTATCCAATTAGGCAAGGTATGCGCGTTTTCTACGCAGGGAGGATAAAATGAGCAAAATTGACGCAAAATTAAAAGCAGAAAGTATATTGTTGCATGGCGGCCAGGAGGCTGACCCGACAACCGGATCGCGGGCTGTGCCGATTTATCAGACTACTTCTTATCAGTTTAAAAGTACGGAACATGCGGCTAATCTTTTTGGCCTCAAGGAATTCGGTAATATCTATACTCGTTTGATGAATCCTACTACCGATGTCTTGGAGAAAAGGATCGCGCTTTTAGACGGCGGCGTGGGCGCCTTGGCAGTATCCAGCGGGCAGTCGGCGATTACTTTGGCGATCCTGAATATTGCGCAAGCCGGAGATGAAATTGTTTCTGCGGATAATCTTTACGGCGGGACCTACAATCTTTTCCATTACACCTTAGCAAAGTTAGGGATTAAGGTTAATTTTGTTAAATCCAATGATCTGGTGGGTTTTGCCAAAGCGATTACTCCGAAAACCAAAGCAATTTATGCCGAATCAATCGGTAACCCTAAATTGGATGTTGCTGATTTAGAGGGTATTGCCAAATTGGCACATCAGAATGGCATTCCTTTTATTTTGGACAATACTGTTTCGCCGTATCTGTTAAAACCGATTGATTTTGGCGTGGATATTATAGTATATTCTGCGACAAAATTTATCGGAGGCCATGGTACGTCTTTAGGTGGATTGATCGTTGATTCAGGAAAATTTGACTGGACTAAGGGAAAATTTCCCTTAATCGCCCAACCCGACCCTAGCTATCATGGGATTAATTTTGTTGAAGCGTTAAAGCCACTGGGCAATATCGCTTATATTATTAAGGCGCGGGTCACGCTTTTGAGGGACCTTGGCCCGGCGATGTCACCGTTTAACGCATTTTTATTTTTGCAAGGCTTAGAGACATTGCATTTGCGGATTACCCGGCATTCAGAGAATGCTTTGGCAGTAGCCAAGTATTTAGAAAAACACAAAAAAGTGGCTTGGGTAAATTATCCTGGTTTGGAATCTAGCCCGGAAAAAGAACGGGTAAGAAAATATTTACCTAAAGGCGCTGGCGCGATCATTGGTTTTGGTATTAAAGGCGGGTTGGAGGCGGGCAAGAAATTTATCGATTCTCTGCAGCTGGTTTCACATTTAGCGAATATTGGCGATGCCAAGAGTTTGGCGATCCATCCGGCCACCACCACGCATCAGCAGCTGACTGGTCAAGAGCAGCTGGCCACCGGCGTTACGCCGGATTTTATCCGCCTTTCCATTGGAATTGAAAATGTAGATGATGTCATCGCAGATATTGAGCAGGCCCTGAATAAGGCGTAAGGAGGAAACATGTCTCGGATATTTGAAGATATTACTAAAACTGTTGGTAATACTCCTTTAGTGAAAATAAATAAATTAACTCAAGGCTTGAATGCTGCAGTTTTAGCTAAATTAGAGTTTTTTAACCCGCTTTCTAGCGTTAAAGATAGGATCGGTGTAGCGATGATTGAAGCAGCTGAAAAAAAAGGACTGTTGAAAAAAGATACAGTGATCATCGAGCCGACCAGTGGCAATACTGGTATTGCTTTGGCTTTCGTTGCCGCGGCCAAGGGCTATAAGTTGATTTTAACCATGCCGGATACGATGAGTATGGAGCGCCGCCAACTTTTAAAAATTTTCGGAGCGGAATTGGTTTTAACCGAAGGCATCAAGGGTATGAAGGGTGCGATTGAAAAAGCGGAAGAGTTGCATAAAAATACTCCGAATAGTTTTATGCCGCAGCAGTTCAATAATCCGGCTAATCCTGAGATCCACCGCAAGACTACTGCCGAAGAAATTTGGCAGGATACTGACGGAAAAATTGATATTTTTGTTGCCGGAGTCGGTACAGGTGGTACAATAACCGGAGCAGGAGAAATAATTAAAAAAAGAAATCCCAACCTTAAGATAATTGCAGTTGAGCCAATAGATTCTCCGGTTTTATCCGGAGGTAAACCGGGTCCGCATAAAATCCAGGGTATCGGCGCGGGGTTTGTCCCGCAGGTTTTAGATTCAAAAATAATTGATGAAATAATTAAAGTCAGTAATGATGACGCCGGTAAGGTCGCCCGCCAGCTGGCGCGTAAGGAAGGTATTTTTGTCGGTATTTCCAGCGGTGCAGCAATGTGGGCCGCTTTGGAATTTGCCAAGCGTAAAGAATCCGCCGGTAAAACCATCGTCGTGGTCCTGCCGGATACCGGAGAACGTTATTTATCAACCTGGTTATTTCAGGAGTACTTAAGTTAAAAATGACAAAACACATAGGTATAGTTAAAACCGAATATTTTACTTTTGGCGAGCATCCGCATGAGCTGAAGCTTGAATCAGGAGCCGCTTTGGGCCCGATTACTCTGGCTTATGAGACCTATGGTCAGCTGGATGAAGAGAAAAGCAACGCGATCCTGGTTTTGCACGCGCTTTCCGGTGATGCTCACGCAGCTGGATTACATGACGGCGCCAAAGAACCAGGCTGGTGGGATGACCTGATTGGTCCGGGTAAAGGGCTGGATACGAATAAATATTTCGTGATCTGCTCTAATGTAATCGGTGGCTGCCGGGGAAGCACCGGCCCGTCTTCGATTAATCCTAAAACCGGGCAACCTTACGGCTTGAATTTTCCGATAATCACCATTGCCGATATTGTTAAGGCGCAAAAACATCTGATTGATTATTTAGGGATTAAAAAACTTCTCTCAGTGGTCGGCGGGTCAATGGGTGGAATGCAGGCTTTGCAATGGGTAGCCAGTTTTCCGCAGGCCGTGCGTTCGGTTATCCCGATCGCCACGAGCCTGAAGCATTCTCCGCAGCAGATCGCCTTTGATGAGGTCGGCCGGCAGGCAGTTATGGCTGATCCCGCCTGGTGCGAAGGGAATTATTACGATAAAAAAGAAAAACCGATAAAGGGCCTGGCTGTGGCGCGGATGATTGGCCATATTACTTACATGAGCGATAAGTCCATGGAAGAGAAATTTTCCCGCCGCTTAAAAGAGAAAAATTACAGCTTTAAATTCAGCGCGGATTTTGAAGTAGAGGGTTATTTAAGGTATAGAGGCGATACTTTTGTTAAGCGCTTTGACGCTAATTCTTACCTTTATATCACCAAGGCCATGGACTACTTTGATCTTTCCGCCAATAAGCTGATCCATGGAGATAAGCGGCTGGATGTGCGCTTTTTAGTAATTGCTTTTAAGTCGGACTGGCTTTATCCGGCGTATCAATCGCAGGAGATCGTCCGGCATTTAAAGATTAAAGGCATTGACGCTACTTATTGTGAAGTTAAATCAACTTACGGCCATGATGCGTTTTTGCTGGAAGTGGAAGAAGAAGCGCATTTGATTAAGCATTTCTTGCATAAAACACTTAAGGGATAAAAAATGGATTTAGCTAAAGCTCAATTAGACCATCAGATTATCTATAATATCGTCGATCCGGGCGCCAGGATTTTGGATCTTGGCTGCGGCTCAGGAGAGCTTTTACAGCTTTTGGCGGAAAACAAGGATTGCAAGGTTCAGGGTATTGAGTTGGATGAACAGGCGATTTATCAGTGCGTGGAAAAAGGCCTGAGCGTTTTTCACGGGGACATTGATTCCGGCTTAAGTGAATATCCGGATAAGAGCTTTGACTATGTGATCCTTAATCAAAGTATGCAGCAGGTCAAAAGGGTAGACTATGTGATTACCGAGTCTTTGCGTGTAGCGGATAAAGCGATCATCGGTTTCCCTAACTTTACTTATTGGTCCAGCCGTTTTATGCTTTTTTTCCGCGGCAAGGCGCCGATTACCGAATCTTTGCCTTACCATTGGTATGATACGCCAAATATCCATTTTTTAAGCGTGGCTGATTTTCGGCATTATTGCCGCGTTAAGGGGATTAGAATTCTTAAGGCCTATTTTTTGGGTAAAAAAGGATTAGCTAATTTTTGGCCGAACCTTTTCGCGCTCAACGCTATATTTGTAATCAGTCATGATAAATTATAAAAAAATAAAAACTAGCCATAAATCTATTGAAACGCTGGTAATTAAGCTGCAGCATAAAAATCTCATTTTACTTAAAGGTAACAAGGGTTATATTATGTGCGGTTATTTAAATCTAAAAACTGCAGAGAAATTCGGCGAAGCAGCGGTAGTGATTACCGGGGTTTCTAGCATCAAGGAAGCATTGAAAACAAACGTGCATTCTTTAACCAGCGCAGCAAAAAAAATAGGCATTCGTAAAGGCCAGCCGATTGCCGAGGTTTTGAAATTGCTGGCTTAGAAAGAAGAGTGTTTAAAAAATTTTAGGATAAGTTAAAACGAAAGGGGGAGGCCGTTAGCCGGCCTGAGAGTTCTATGCGTAAGTAGATTACCCTGTATAACCTGATCTGGATAATGCCAGCGTAGGGAAAAAGAAAAATCCCTTATGTTTTCGGCATAAGGGTTTTTTGTTTAGGAAGGATAATAATGATTATTAGAATAAATGGGCAAGAAGAAAAAATACAGGATGTTCTGACTCTTTGGCATTTAGTCGAGCAAAGCGGTTATTGCGCTGACAAGATCGTCATCGAATACAACCAGCGCATTATTGCCAAAGAAGAGTGGCGGAAAGTTAATTTGGCTGATCATGACAATATTGAGATAGTTAGTTTTGTGGCAGGAGGATAAAATGAATGATTTTTTAGAGATCTCCGGAGAAAAGATTAACAACCGCCTTTTTATCGGTACGGGGAAATTCGCTAGTTTTAATTTAATGCGCCAAGTATTGGAAAAAACCGGGAGCGAGCTTTGTACCGTCGCGGTAAGGAGAGTGGATAGTAGCTCAAAAACAGAAAATATTCTGGATTATATCCCTAGAGGTTGCCGGATTATGGCCAATACTTCCGGCAGCCGAAATGCTGATGAAGCAGTGAGGATTGCCCGCCTGGCGCAAGCCGCTGGCTGCGGGAATTGGATTAAAGTAGAGATTATTAACGATAACCAATATCTTCTGCCGGATAATTTAGAGTCGTTAAAGGCTACGGAGGCCCTGGCTAAAGAGGGCTTTGTTTGTTTAGTTTATATGAATCCGGATTTAGCTATGGGAAGAAGATTGATCGAGGCCGGGGCAGCGGCAATAATGCCTTTGGGCTCTCCGATCGGCACTAACCGCGGTTTACAAACCAGGGAATTAGTGGAAATAATGGTAAATTCATTGAAGATTCCTATTGTGGTTGACGCCGGTTTAGGGCGGCCTTCGGATGCCTGCCAGTGCATGGAGCTTGGTTGCGCGGCGGTGCTGGTAAATACGGCAATCGCAATAAGCGCTGATCCGGTGGCGATCGCTGAGGCATTTAACCAAGCAGTGCAAGCCGGCCGTAAGGCCTATTTGGCCGGCATGGCTGAAAAATCACAATCCGCCCGCGCCTCTTCACCATTAACCGGATTTTTGAGGTAATTGATGGACTCGATAGAAGTAATTTTGCAAAAGGATAATATTACGTTTGATGATTTTGCGGTTCTGCTTTCTCCGGAGGCGGAAGATTATCTCGAGTTATTGGCTATGGCTAGCCAAAAAATTACCTTGGCTAATTTTGGCCGGACAATCCAGCTTTACACCCCGCTTTATCTGGCTAATTTTTGCGATAACTACTGCCTTTATTGCGGTTTTAACGCAGATAATCAGATTGAAAGAAAAAAATTAAGCCCGACGGAATTAAAACAGGAGGCTAGGGTAATTTCTTCTAGCGGTTTAAAACATATTTTGCTTCTTACGGGTGAATCCAGACAGATGAGTCCGGTGAGTTATATCGTTGAATGCGTTAAGGTTTTGCGGGGATATTTCAGTTCTATTTCGATCGAAGTTTATCCCTTAAGCCAAGCGGAATACCGGCTCTTAGTTGAGGCAGGTGTGGATGGCTTGACGATTTATCAGGAGACCTATGATCAAGATACTTATTGCCAGGTGCATCCCCGCGGGCCGAAAAGCGATTATGCTTTTCGGCTGGATGCCCCGGAAAGAGGGGCCAAAGCCGGAATGCGTAATATTAATATCGGCACGTTGCTTGGTTTAGCTGATTGGCGAAAAGAAATATTTTTTTGCGGCCAACATGCCAAATACCTACAGGATAAATTTCCCGAAATAGAGATTGGGGTTTCTTTGCCGCGTTTGCGGCCGCATCAGGGTAGTTATCAGCCGGCTTGTTTGGTCAGCGATAAAAATATCTGCCAGATTATCGCGGCCTTGAGGATTTTTCTGCCGCATGTCGGAATTACAGTTTCTACGCGGGAAAACGCTGAATTTCGCAAGAATCTTATCCCTTTGGGCGTCACGCGCATGTCTGCCGGGTCAAGTACTGAAGTGGGAGGGAGGATAATGCAGAAAAACAACCCTAGAGGGTCTTGTCAATTTGAGATCTCCGACCACAGCAGTGTAAGTCAAGTTAAAGCAATGATTGAAGAAAAAGGTTATCAGCCGGTGCTTAAAGATTGGATGGTTTTCTAAAATGGAATCATGGACGGAATCGTTAATCAAAAAACTCGGCCAGGATAATTTTCAAAAAGTCCAGCAGACAGCGATCGGCATTGCCGGTGCAGGCGGCCTGGGGTCGAATTGTGCTTTAAATTTATGCCGCGTAGGTTTTAAAAAGCTGGTTTTGGTTGATTTTGATACGGTAAGCTCAGCTAACTTGGACCGGCAGTTTTATTTTGCGGATCAAGTCGGACAAGATAAGGTGAGTGCTTTAAAAGATAATCTTTCGCGCGTCAATCCGGGATTAGAAATTGTCTGCCATAAACAAAGAATCAGCCAAGTTAATGCCAGGGAATTATTTTGTGATTGTGCAATAATTGCCGAATGCCTGGATTCGGCGGAATCCAAGAGCATGCTGGTGGCGCAATTGTTGCCTTGCGTAAAATTGATCGTTGCGGTTTCCGGATTAGGCGGCTGGGGCAATAGCGATAGCATTAAAACACATAAAATAAAAGACAATCTGATTATAATTGGAGACCTGGAGTCGGATATTAGCGCCAGGCCGGCGCTGTCCCCGCGAGTGAATATTGCCGCGGCCAAACAGGCGGATATTATCCTTGAGTTTATTATAAAATCGTGTTAAAATTATAATAATTGTAAGTGGTCCGGAATAGTATTTTATTTCGGAGGGTAATTGGATGGTCGGGCCGCCATCTTGCGTATAACGCAGGTGGCGGTTTTGTTTTAGAAAGAGGCTAATTATGCGAAGATTCTTTATTTTTATTCTGCCGATATTGATTATTGTTGCCGCGGCTTTTACCGTTTTCGGTATTATACAGGTTAATACCGAAGAGGACCGCTTGCTGGATGATTTAAAACGCAAGGCCAAGACTATCGCCGAAAGTATAGATTTCTCGGTTAAGCATGTTTTATTATCGCAAAATCTGAAAGACGCCAATTACCTGGTGGAAAAATTTCAGGCGCGCGAAAGATTACAGGGTTGCGCGATTTATAATAATGAAGGTAGGGCTATTGCGGTCACTCAGAGGTTCACAGATTGGAAAGGCAAAGAAAGTCAGTTGGCCAAAGATGTGTTAATCAGTAGAACCCCCCGCGGGCAGATTGAAGAATACCAGAATCTGTCAGTTTATAGTTATATCCTGCCGATATTTGACGATGAGAATAAGCCGTTAGGCTCCGTAGAAATAATTCATGACACTTCTTATGTATTTACTCGTTTAGCCGATTTATGGCGGCGCATCAGCGTTACTTTGATTATTCTGGTAGTTTTGATTTTTCTGATCTCAATTTTTATCCAATGGAAAATTTTTATCCTGCCGATTCAACAGCTAACCGAATGGTTCCAGAATTTCCAAAAAGGCGCGACGGATATTAAACATCCTTTAAGGGACCGGGGGGAGTTGGCTAAGCTTGCCAGTGAAGTTGAGCAGGTCGCCTTAAGCTTAAAAGTCGCCCGCAGGTCGGTTTCCGACCATGCGATTGAGCGTATTCAAAAAGAAGATATGTGGACGGAAGAAAAATTAAAAGATTTGATCCACGCTAAATTGGGAGAAAATGCTTTTTTTGTAGTTTCCAACCGCGAACCGTATATGCATATACTTGATGAAGAAAGCAGCGCGACAAAGTGCATTCGTCCGGCTAGCGGCGTAGTTACGGCAATACATCCGATACTTTCTGCTTGCGGCGGGATGTGGGTCGCCCATGGCAGCGGTAATGCCGATAAGAAATTTGTTAACTCTAAGGATAAGCTCGGTGTTCCGGTTAATGATTTCCGTTATATTTTAAAAAGAGTTTGGTTGAGCAAGGAAGAAGAAGACGGGTATTACTACGGCTTCTCCAACGAAGGGCTCTGGCCCTTATGCCATATTACGCATACCCGGCCGATCTTTCGCCAGGATGATTGGTTGATGTATAAAAAAGTAAACCAAAAATTTGCCGATAGCATATTGGAGGAACTTCCCAAAAAAGCGCCTTTTGTTTTTATTCAGGATTACCACTTTACATTATTACCTAAAATGATTAAAGAAAAGCGGCCGGATGCGATTGTGGCTTTATTCTGGCATATACCCTGGCCAACGCCGGAGTCGTTTTCGATTTGTCCATATCATAAAGAGATACTCGAGGGGATGCTGGGATGCGATTTAATCGGGTTTCACGTGCAGAATCATTGTAATAATTTCTTGGATACGGCAAATCGCTTGCTGGAATCACGCGTGGATACGGAGAAATTCAGTATAGTGCGTTTAGGCAAAGAAACTTTTGTCAGGTCATTTCCAATCAGCATAAATGGCTATAGTGATGGAAAGGGTGTTTTTGTCGACGCACAGATATTGGCCAAAACTAAGAGAGAGTTTGACCTGCAGGACAAGATCGTTATGCTTGGCGTGGATAGGATTGATTATACTAAAGGGATAACGGAAAGGATTCTGGCCATAGATAGATTTCTGGAAAAATACCCTAAATATAAGAAGAAGGTAGTTTTCCTGCAGCTGGCCGCTCCCAGCCGCACGCATATCAAGCGTTATCATGACCTGATCGGAGAGATCGATGAATTAGTGGAAAAGATAAATTGGAAACATATGGACGGCGAATGGAGGCCGATAATTTACCTGAAGAAACATTTTTCTCCGGAAGAAATATTGCCTTTTTATATGATCGCCGATATTTGTATTGTAAGTTCACTGCACGACGGGATGAATCTGGTGGCCAAGGAGTATGTTGCCGCCAAAAAAGGCTCCACGGGTATGTTGATTCTTAGCCAGTTTACCGGTGCCAGCCGAGAGTTAACTGATTCCGTGCAGATCAACCCTTATTCAATTGAAGATACAGCGGATAAGATTAAATTTGCTATTGAAATGCCGGATGAAGAAAAAAGCAAGCGTATGGAAAATATGCGCCGGATTATCCGGGAAAATAATGTTTACCGCTGGGCGGCAAATATTGTTACCGAGCTTACAGCTTTGAAGAAGATTTAAGGAGGACTAAAGTTATGAACCAGGGATTAATGGAAAATTTACCGCAGCTACTGGAAATTGTTATCCCCCTGGTTATATTTTTGCTTACCGTTACCGCCGGGTATATCTTAAGGAAATTTTTATTCCGGCGTCTTGCTTTTTGGGCAAGTAAAACTTCCAGCCAAATAGACGATATTGTCATTGTTTCGGTCAAGGGGCCTTTTATTATCTGGTGTTTGATGCTGGGAATTTATTTTGCTTTAGCAGCATCTAAATTACCGGAAGCGTTAGTGCATATTTCCGGGAGAGTTCTGTTTGTCTTGGGTGCTCTTTCTGTAAGTTTGGCCGTGGCGAATATCGTTACACGGCTGATAAAATCTTTTTCCCAGAAATTTACGGAAACACTTCCTGCAACTACGTTGACTCAGAATATTGCCCGGATAGTGATTTTTGGTATCGGGATCCTGATTATCTTAAATAGTTTGGGAATATCGATTACTCCGATATTGGCGACATTAGGCGTCGGAGGCCTGGCAGTTGCTTTAGCATTGCAGGATACCCTGGCTAATCTTTTTGCTGGATTTCACATTACCGTAGCCAAACAAGTGCGGATCGGCGACTACATAAAGCTAGAATCCGGGGAAGAGGGGTATATTTCGGATATAAACTGGCGCACAACCAAGATTAAGATGCTGCCGAATAATGTCGTTTTGGTCCCTAACTCTAAGCTTACCCAGACGATTATTACCAATTATTATCTTCCCGACAAAGAGATGGCGGTTTTGATTAATCTGGGGGTGCATTATAACAGTAATTTGGAAACAGTTGAAAAAATTACTTCTGAAGTAGGCAAAGAAATAATGGAAAAAGTTCCGGGTGGAGTACCCGGGTTTGAGCCGTTTATCAGATATCATACTTTTGGAGATTCCAGTATAGGGTTTACGGTAATATTAAGGGCAAAGGAGTTTGTTGACCAATATCTGATTAAACATGAATTTATCAAGCGTCTGCATCAGAGATATCAAAAAGAAGGGATCGTTATCCCTTATCCTATCCGGGCAATCAATTACGAACAGGAAAAAACCGAGAAGTAAACCGTGAAATATTTATTTAGCGCTTGGGAAGAATTGGGGCCGCTTTTACAAGGGGCGCCTCTGTTTCTATTTTTGGATTATGATGGCACGCTGGCGCCGATAGCCGCGACACCGGCTAAAGCAAAGATCCTGCCGGGGAATAAAAAGATATTAGAGGAACTATCGAATACCCTCGGTATAAAGTTAGCGATAATTAGCGGCAGGGAGATGGGGGACATAAAAAGCCGCTTGGGGTTAAAGAATATTATTTATGCCGCAAATCATGGCCTGGAGATTGACGGGCCAAGGATTAAATTTAAAAGTCAGGTCGGGCTTAAGTTTAGAAAAACAATCAAAAATATTCATGATCACCTCAAAAATAAGCTTAGCGAGGTCAGGGGGGCATTGATCGAGGACAAGGGGCTATCGTTGAGTTTGCATTATAGGATGGTAAAAGACGCCGAAGTGCCGAGAGTGAAGGCGCTATTCCATGAATTAGTAATTGTTCCGCTAGTTAAGAATAAAATAAAAGTTACCGGAGGCAAGAAAGTATTAAAAATCCGGCCGGCGGTTAAATGGGATAAGGGGAAAGTTACGCTATGGCTTTTAGCCAGGCAGCAGTTTAATCAAGGCAATAAAAAGATCTTGCCGGTTTATATCGGGGATGATCTTACCGATGAGGACGCCTTTAAGGCATTAAGAAATAAGGGGATTACTATAGTTGTAGGCAAGACATCCGGTTCTTACGCACAGTTTTATTTAAAAGATGCCGTAGAGGTGGGAGAATTTTTGCAAAGGATTAAATTATGCCGGAATTAACCAAAGCAAAAGAGCCGTTCAGGTTTTCTACGCGTTTGCACTTAACCGAGCTAACCGGGTTGCGGGCAACTAACTTGAGTCAGTTGTCTGACTTGATGGAAAAAGTGCCCGATTCCTGTATTTATCACCATACTCACCGCTTTTTACAGCAGCACCAGTATCTTTCTCCCGAGCCGCCGAACGATTTTGCCTACTGGGTAGCTGAAGTATTAGGAGAAGATGAATTGGCGGAGAAACTAGCCAGCATAGACACCATACAGTATGCTGATATAAATAGCTTGCGGAAAGATTTTATTTTCGCGATCAATGATTTTTTAAAAGATAGCCCTTTGGCGAAACTGAAATTCGCCCGTTCGGGAGAAGAATTCCATTTTATGAAATCGATGAGTTTTATTTTGCCGACAGGGTTCATCGCCTATGATTTGAACGATTTCGCCCAGATGTTAAAACAAATAACCTTCGACTCTCTTTATTTTCATATTTTTGAAGCGCGGCTGCGCTTAGGTAGGGGCAAAAATGATTTTTCAAACTGGATAGAAGATTCTTTCGGAGATAAGGCGCTGGCAGATGAAATTTCCGGGCTTGACCCGTATACTTATACGCTGGAGGAACTAAGAAAGAAGCTGATTTGGATAATCAAAGAGAGGATTTTTGGTTAAGATGGTAAAGTTAGAAGAATATATTCCTATAGTCGGCCAATCGATCATTGATGACCTGAAACTTTTAGGCGAAAAGTTGAAGGGCAAGGTTATACAGCATGTGAATTCTACGGCCGTCGGCGGTGGAGTCGCGGAAATATTGACCCGCATGGTTCCGGTATTAAAAGAACTGGGTATCGAAACAAAATGGGATGTAATCAAGGGTGGTCAGCAATTTTTTGAAGTTACCAAAAAATTCCATAATGCCTTGCATGGCAGGAAGGAAGAGATAACCCAGAATGATTTCGAAGTATTTTTAGAAACAAGCCAGAAAAATATTGATGAGCTGGATACTTCCGCAGACATAGTATTTGTTCATGACCCGCAACCGATTGCCTTGATAAACAAACGCCGCGATAATAAGTGGATTTGGCGTTGCCATATCGATGTATCCAATCCTAATCAAAAAGTATGGGATTTTTTGATGGACTATATTGTTAAATATGATTCTGCGGTGTTTTCCGCGCCGTCTTTTTCCCGCCAGCTGGGAATTCGGCAGTTTTTGATTTCTCCTTCGATTGACCCGTTGAGCGATAAGAATAAGAGCTTGTCCATGGAAGAAGTCGATGCTGTATTAAAAAAATACGCGATAAAAAAAGATAAGCCGATTATCACGCAAATATCTCGGTTTGATCGGTTAAAAGATCCGCTGGGGGTAATCTCCGCTTATCAGCAAGCCAAAAAGTATATTGATTGTCAGTTAATTTTAGCCGGCGGTACCGCGGTGGATGATCCGGAAGGGGCAGAGGTTTTACACGAAGTTAAGGCGCGCGCAAAAGAAGATAGCGATATTCACATACTGCTTTTACCGCAAAATGATATTGAAGTTAATGCTTTACAAAGAGCATCGGATGTAATTATGCAAAAGTCGATCCGCGAGGGCTTTGGTTTAACGGTAGCCGAGGCGCTTTGGAAGGGTAAACCGGTAGTCGCTTCTAATGTCGGCGGCATCCCTTTGCAGATTAAGCATAAATACTCCGGATTATTATGCCATTCAGTCGAAGGGGCCAGCTTTGCTTTAAAGCAGCTTTTGAGCAATCCGGGATATGCTAAAAAATTAGGCGAAAATGGCCGCGAGCATATCCGGAATAATTTTTTAATTACCCGGCATATTAAAGAGTATATGCTGTTATTTCTTTCGTTATATTATAAAGAAGATGTAGTTTATTTATAATTTTTAGTTTTTTTAAAAAAGGGTTCGGAAGCGGCTGTTTACTTCCGGAGGATTGGATGGTCGGGCCGCCATCTTGCATGTAAATAATGCAGGATGGCGGCTTTTTTAATTGAGAAAGGAGAAGGTGTGGATAAAACAATGCGGTTTATATATGTTATTATGGCAATTTGTATTTTAGCCGGGATACTGTGTTCAATTTATGCGATTGCTCATTGCGCCAGATAAAGGAGGTGCCGCTTGAGGTTAAGTGGCTGGGTATTTATGATAATTTCGTGGACATTTATTTTAAGCCTGCTGGTATTTTGTTTTAGCAAGATATTCCGCAAAGGCCTCGGCGGAAATGATTCCGGGGAGTTAAAGCGGGTTAGAAAATAGGAGAGAGTGATGTCAACCAGGGCATGGCAGCAATTAGGGGTTTTGCTTTTGGCAATTTTATTTTCGCTGTTATTTACTTCTATGAATAACAGAGAACGTAAATCAAATAGAATAAAAAAGGAGAAAATAAAATGAATATAGACTTGCAGCATGACTGGCCGGTATATTTACTTTTAGTAGTGACAGTTTTTTTCTTTGTTTATGCCATAATTAATGGAAATCAGGGGCAGAAAAATAAAAAAGATGAGCAGTCGCACGAAAAGGGCAGTAAATAAATCATTTTTCAGGCCGATACTATTCTGGATTATGCGATAAAATATGATATAATTAACATATAGAAAAAAGAGAAGCAAAAACTTTTTACTGCGAGGTGAGAAATGAGAGATAGAGTAGAAAAGGCTTTAGATAAAGTTCGCCCCATGCTGCAGGCTGACGGCGGAAACGTGGAATTGGTTGAGGTTACGCCTGACGGTATAGTCAAATTAAAACTTACCGGTTCCTGCGGCTGCTGCCCGATGAGCCAGATGACTTTGAAAATGGGCGTAGAAAGAATATTAAAGCAGGAAGTCCCGGAAGTTAAAGAAGTCATCGCGATCTAATCCGCATAAAACCTTTCCGTATTTAAATGCAAAAGATAGAGAAATTACATTCCGTCTTGAAAAAGATGGGGTCGGTATTAGTCGCTTATTCCGGCGGCGTGGATAGCACTTTTTTGCTAAAGTCTGTCAAAGACGCGTTGGGTAAAAATGTTTTGGCAGTAACCGCGGTTTCGCCGACTTATCCTAAAAATGAATTGCTCTTTGCCAAGCGAATGGCCAGGCGCATCGGCGTAAGGCATAAGATTATTCATACCCGGGAAGATAAAAACCCGCGCTTTGCCGCTAACCCGGTTAACCGCTGCTATTATTGCAAAAAAGAGCTGTTTGGCCGGTTAAAAAAAATCGCCTCCCGAGAAAAAATTAAATTTGTCTTGGATGCCAGTAATTTTAGCGATAAAAAAGATTTCCGTCCGGGAAATCTGGCCAAAAAAGAATTTGCCGTGCGCTCACCTTTAGTTCAGGTTCGTTTTAGCAAGGAAGATATCCGCCGGGAAAGTAAAAAACTCAAGCTGCCTACTTGGCAGAAACCGAGTTTAGCCTGTTTAGCTTCGCGTATTCCTTACGGAACGAAGATCTCTCCGGTGGCTCTATCCCGGATAGAAAAAGCGGAAGAATTGATTTGCTCTTTGGGAATGCAACAGGTGCGGGTAAGGGATTATGGCGATTCCTGCCGTATTGAAGTTGAGAAAAGCGCGCTCCCCAGATTATTGAAAAAATCAAATTTGTTTGTAGAAAAACTAAAAAGCCTGGGTTATAATTATATCACCGTGGATTTAGAGGGATATCGTACGGGAAGCATGAACCCCGTTGCAAGTCGAGGTATTCCAGAGAAAGAATAGTCCGGCTTGCAACGGGGTGAACCCAAGGGCAAGCCGAGGTATTCCAGAGAAAGAATAGTCCGGCTTGCAACGGGGTGAACATAAAGAGAGGTTAATATGGAAAGAATATATTTAGATTATGCCGCCACTACGCCTTGCGACCCGGAAGTTTTAAAGGCGATGGAGCCGTACTTTTTAGAAAAATTCGGCAATGCCTCCAGCATCCATTCTTTTGGACAGGAAGCAAAGAAAGGCATTGAAGACAGCCGTGAGGTTATTGCCAAATTTTTAGGCGCCAAACCCGAAGAAATAATCTTTACTTCCGGCGGGACTGAGTCGGATAATACCGCCATTGAAGGCGTTGCCTTAGCCAATAAAGCCAAAGGCAGCCATATTATAATTTCAGCGATTGAACACCATGCGGTAAGCGAGCCTTGTAAATTTCTAGAAAAGTTAGGATTTCAAACCACGCAGGTTAAAGTAGATAAATACGGCCTGGTTGATCCGCAGGATGTAAAAAAAGCGATTACCGACAAGACTATTTTAATTTCGATTATGCATGCCAATAATGAAATCGGTACGATCCAGCCGATCAGCGAGATTGGTAAAATCGCTAAAGAAAAAGGCGTCACTTTTCATACTGACGCGGTGCAGACGGTTGGCCATATTCCGGTTAACGTTGACGAGCTAAATGTTGATTTACTTTCTATGTCCGGCCATAAGTTTTACGGGCCCAAGGGCGTGGGTGTGTTATATGCGCGTAAGGGCACGCGTCTGGAAAGGTATATGCACGGCGGCGACCAGGAAAGAAACCGGCGCGCTTCTACTTATAATGCCCCGGGGATTGTCGGTTTAGGCAAAGCAATTCAGCTTTGCCAGAAAAATATGGCCGAGGAAACAAAATTTCAGACAAAATTAAGGGATAGAATGATCAAGGGAATTTTGGATAAAATTCCTGAGACCGTACTTAATGGCCATGCCCAAATACGGCTGCCGAATAATGCTAATGTTTCAGTAAAATATATTGAAGGCGAATCCATGCTGCTTAATCTGGATATGCTGGGAATTGCCGCTTCCACCGGTTCTGCCTGCACTTCAACTTCGCTTGAGCCGTCGCATGTCTTGTTAGCGATCGGCCTGCCGCATGAAATAGCTCACGGCTCGTTACGTTTTACCTTGGGGCGCTGGAGCAAAGAAAGTGATGTTGATTATCTTTTAGAACACCTGCCAAAAATCGTTGCTAAACTGCGGGCAATGTCCCCGCTTTACGAAAAAAAATAATCATGCAGGATAAAATTCTGGATTATTTAAAACGCCATCCCTCTAATTATGTTTCCGGAGAGGATTTAAGCAGCCATTTAAAAATCAGCCGTCAGGCGCTCTGGAAACATATTCAGGAATTTAAGGATTCCGGCTATGAAATTGAGGCGGTGCCGCATTTGGGCTATAAATTGGTTAGCTCTCCGGACCGGCTGTTTGCTTCGGAGATCAACCGCGGACTAAATACTAAATTTATCGGCAAAAAGATTTATTATTTTGATTCTATCGGCTCGACCATGGATATGGCCCAGGAATTAGGGATCAAGCAAGCGGCTGAAGGGACAGTTATTTTATCGGAAAATCAGAGTAAGGGCAGGGGAAGGATGGGGCGGCAATGGCTTTCCCCGAAATATAAAGGTATTTACCTGTCTTTGATTTTAAGGCCGAAGATTTCCCCTAATGCCTCGGCGATTTTAACGCTTTTGGCCGCGGTGAGCATTTGTGAAGCAATCAAGAAAGTCGCCGGCATGGAAGCTAAAATTAAATGGCCCAACGATATATTTATTCAGCAAAAAAAACCCGGCGCTATCTTAACCGAGTTAAACGCTGAAGCGGATCAAATCCGATTTTTAGTGATCGGTATTGGCTTAAATATCAATAATGATAAAAAATCCTTGGTTTCCGGGGCCACTTCTTTAAAAGAAGAAAAGGGGCA
>JAKAMF010000084.1 GCA_021813045.1 bacterium
GTTAGTCGCCGACTCCCAGCGGCAGAAAGAATATTTTGAAACAGTGAATAAGGCAAAGGCGTTAATGGAAGCAATAACCAAATAAAACAGGAGGTAACAAATGGCAGTACGCATCAGGTTAAGAAGGATCGGGAAAAATCCCAAGAAGCAGCCGCATTTTCGCATTGCGGTGTATGACGAAACAAAAAACCGCGATGGCCGCTCGATCGAGCCGTTGGGATTTTATAATCCGGTAAGCAAAGCGGTTAAAATTAAAAAAGACCGTTATGATTATTGGATTTCCGTCGGGGCATTAGCCTCGCCGACGATTAAGAATTTAGCCAAGAAAGCGAGGTAACTAAATGCAGCAACAACAGGCAGCGCTTGTCCAGCTTTTTCCGCTGGTCTTGATCTTCGTGATTTTTTATTTTATGCTGATCAGGCCGCAGAAAACCAAAGAAAAAGAGCACCAGAAGACACTGGCAAATTTGAAAAAAAACGATGAAATTGTCACTACCGGCGGGATCCACGGCACGATTATCAACGTTAAAGAAAAAACGCTGGTAATCAGGATCGATGATAATGTGAAAATTGAAATTGAAAAAAATTGCGTGGCGTTTTTGAAAAAATCGCAAGGCGCTACCGCAGAGGGGGCATAAGGACATGGGAAACAAGGTTCTCTATAAAGCGCTTTTAATTCTGGCTATTGTTGGCATCAGCGTTTATTTTGCTTTTCCGCTGGATAAACGGATCAACTTGGGGCTTGACCTGAAAGGCGGGATGCATCTTTTGTTAAAGGTGGATACCAGCAATTTGCCGGAAAAAGATAAGGCCGATGCCGCGGATAGGGCTCTGGAAGTAATCCGTAACCGCATTGACGCTTTTGGCGTGAGAGAACCCTCCATTGTTAAACAAGGCGAAGATGAAATTGTTGTGCAGCTACCGGGAGTTACTGACCGCGCGCGCGCGATCGATTTGATCGGAAAGACCGCGCTTTTAGAGTTCAAATTAGTAGTTAATGACCCGGAAAAGTTAAAAGCCGCGCTGGCCGGCACCGTGCCGGAAGGCACGCAGCTGGTTTATTCGCAGGAAGAAAATGAGCCGCTGCTTTTGCAGTCGCAGGCGGTGTTAACCGGCAATGGCTTGGCCAATGCTTCGGTGCGTTTTGATTCCAGCCAGTTTAATGAACCGGTGGTAACTTTGCAATTTAATCCTGAGGGGTCTAAACAGTTCGCCGAGGTAACCGCCAATAATATCGGCAGCCGCTTGGCGATTGTTTTGGACGGTAAGGTTCAGTCAGCTCCGCGCATTAAGGAAGCGATCCCTTCCGGCGAAGCGATTATTACCGGCCGTTTTACCATTGAACAGGCGCAGGATTTATCTTTGATTTTAAGAGTCGGCGCTTTGCCTGCTCCCATGACGATTGAAGAGGAAAGGACGATCGGCCCGTTGTTAGGGCAGGACTCGATCAATCAGGGCGTGCGGGCAAGCCTGATCGGCGGTATTCTGGTTTTTGTTTTTATGGCGGTGTATTATCTTTTTGCCGGCGTGGTTGCGGATATCGCTTTGTTTCTAAACCTTTTGATGATCCTCGGCGGATTAGGTCTGCTGCCGCATATTTTCCCCGGGGTTTCCGCAACTTTAACTTTGCCGGGTATTGCCGGTATGATCTTGTCTTTAGGTATGGCGGTTGACGCCAACGTTTTAATTAATGAAAGGATCAGAGAGGAATTAAAATTAGGCCGGCCTTTCCGCACCGCGGTCTCTAATGGCTACTCTCGCGCCTTTAGCGCGATCTTTGATTCTAACTTTACTACTTTGATTGCCGCGTTTTTGTTATTCCAGTTCGGCACCGGGCCGATCCGCGGTTTTGCCGTGACCTTGACCATCGGTTTGATCGCCAGTATGTTTACCGCGATCGTGGTCACCCGGACGATTTTTGAAATTTTGATCGGCCTAGGATGGGTCAAGTCCTTGCCGATGTTAAGCCTGCTGAAAGAAACCCACTTTGATTTTATCGGCAAGCGCAAGATTTTTTACGCGATTTCTATTATTGTGGTCGGAGCGGGACTAATTTTTGCCGCGCAAAAAGGTAAAGCTATCTACGGGATTGATTTTACCGGCGGCCAGTCGCAGGAATACAGCTTTAGGGACCCGGTAAAGATCGACGCCTTGCGCGAGGCCTTAAAGAAAATCGGTTTGGCCGATGCCTCTATTCAGCAGTTTAAGGATAAGCCGAACGTGGTTTTAATCCGCACTTCTGAAAAGAGCACTATGGATCTCAGCGCGAAATTAAAAGAGGCGTTTCCCGATGAAGATATTCAGACTTTAAAGATCGAACATGTCGGGCCGGTAGCCGGAAAACATTTGCAGAATAAAGCGATCCTGGCGCTGATCTGGTCTTTAGTCGGAATTCTGGTTTATGTGTCTTTTCGTTTTAAGCATTTTAATTTTGCCATTGCCGGCGTAATCGCGCTTATCCACGACGTGCTGGTGGCTTTCGGATTTTTAGTAATTACCGGCAGGCAGATCGACCTCTTAAGCATCACCGCGTTTTTAACCATCGCCGGTTATTCGATTAACGATACCATCGTTATCTACGACCGGGTAAGAGAAAACGCCCGCCTGATGCGCAAGATGTCATTAGGGGAATTGATTAATTTAAGCGTTAATCAAACTATGCCCCGTACGCTCTTGACCAGCGGCGTAACTTTGCTGGTGGTTTTGGCGATCTTCCTTTACGGAGGAGAGGTCTTAAGCAATTTTGCTTTTACGCTTTTAGTCGGCTTTATTTCCGGCGTTTATTCCACGGTCTTTATCGCTTCTCCGCTAGTCTTGGCCTGGAGTAAAAAGAAGGGTAATGTTTAGGTCCTTAAAGTTATATACCGGCGCCACCATTGATTTAGAATATATTTTAGCCGAATTGTCCGCTGAGCTCGGCTATAAGCGGCAGGAAAGAACACAGGAAGAAGGCGATTTTTCCCGACGGGGAGATGTGATTGACATCTTCCCGTTTGCTTTTGAGCTGCCCATCCGCATTGCATTAGACCAGGATACTATTTCTTCGATAAAAACTTTTAACCCGGACAACGGCAATCCGCTTTGGGAACATAAAATGGTGATTGTCCTGCCGGTGAAAAAACCGCACACGATCAAAACCCTGCCGTTTAAAGAAGAATTTCCCATTGATAATTTTGTCGATCTGGATATCGGCGATTATGTGGTGCATAATGAACACGGCATCGGCAGGTTTCTGGGTTTGGATAAGATCAAGATCGGCTCAACCCTGAAAGATCATCTGGTTTTAGAATACGACGGCGCGGAAAAACTTTACGTGCCGGTTGACCAGATGAATCTGGTGCAGAAATACATTTCTTTTCAGGCGCGCAAGCCGAAACTTTACCGGCTGGGCTCTCAAGAATGGCAGGCAACGAAAAGGCGCGTGCGCAAAGGCATTCAGAAAACCGCCTGGGAACTGATTTCTTTGCAGGCTATGCGCATGAGCGTGGCCGGTTTTGCTTACAGTAAAGATGTGCCCTGGCAGAAAGATTTTGAAAAAACCTTTCCTTTTCTGGAAACGCCGGACCAGGCCAAGGCCGCGGTTGATGTAAAGGCCGATATGGAAAAGCCCAAGCCGATGGACCGGCTTTTATGCGGCGACGTCGGCTATGGCAAGACCGAAGTGGCGATGCGCGCGGCTTTTAAGGCGGTAATGGATAATAAACAGGTTTCTTATTTAGTGCCGACCACAATCTTAGCCGAACAGCACTACCAGAATTTTTCCAACCGTTTAAAAGATTTTCCGATCAAAGTGGAAATGCTTTCCCGTTTTAAAACTATGCGCGAGCAAAAGGAGATCCTTCAGGGGGTTGCCGGCGGCGCGGTAGATATTGTGATCGGTACGCACCGCCTGCTTTCCGATGATGTGGTTTTTAAGGATCTCGGGTTAGTGATTATTGATGAAGAACAGCGTTTTGGCGTGCGGGCCAAAGAAAAATTAAAAAAGCTGCGTTTGAATACGGATGTGCTTACTTTAACCGCTACTCCGATTCCGCGCACGCTTTATATGAGCTTAATGGGGGCCAAGGATCTTTCCGTAATCAATACTCCGCCGCAAAACCGTTTGCCGATTAATACGATTGTGGTAGAATATGATGAGGATTTGATCCGTCAAGCAATCAGTAAAGAACTCGGCCGTAAGGGCCAGGTTTATTTTCTGCATAACCGCGTGCAGGATATTGAAAAGATCAGGGATAAGGTAGCCA
>JAKAMF010000085.1 GCA_021813045.1 bacterium
AGGAACGGAACTAATGTCACTAAAGAAAATCTTGGATTAGAGAAGAAAAGTGCGTAAAAAAGTCGTCAGTATTATAGGGGGGCATAATTGTCAGCCAGAAGTGGAGGAAATTGCCAAAAAATTGGGCGAAAAACTGGCTAAAGTGGTTGACTATATGGTCTGTGGAGGGCTTGGGGGAGTAATGAAGGCGGTTAGTCAGGGTTTTCAGTCCTCCGGAGGTATAACTATAGGTATTTTACCGGGTTATGACAAAAAAGAAGCTAATCCTTATGTAGATATTGCTTTGCCTACCGGCTTAGGATTAGCCAGAAACGTGCTGGTAGTAAAAAGCGCGGATGTGGTAGTGGCTTTACCCGGGGAAGCCGGCACGCTTTCGGAAATTGCCTATTGCCTGCAGTTTGGCATACCGGTAATCAGTTTAAAATCCTGGGATATCCCCGGAGTGATCAAGGCCCGGAATATTCCAGAAGTTATTCTTAAGGTCAAAAAATGCCTAAAGCAAAAATAAAAGAAAAAGTCATAATTTTGGGCGGTGGGCCCAACCGTATCGGCCAGGGTATTGAATTTGATTACTGCTGCTGCCATGCCTCTTACGCTTTAGAGGAAGAGGGTTTGACGAGCATTATGGTGAATTGCAATCCGGAGACGGTTTCCACGGATTACGATACCTCAGATAAGCTTTATTTTGAGCCGATCACAATTGAAGACGTGATGAATATTATTAATTTAGAAAAGCCGCGCGGAGTAATTGTGCAGTTCGGCGGGCAGACTCCGCTTAATTTGGCGATCGGCCTGCGCAAGCTGGGGGTAAATATTCTCGGCACCAGCGCGGACAGTATTGATATTGCCGAAGACCGCAAGAAATTCCAAAAAATGCTGCATAAGCTGAATCTCCTGCAGCCGGATAACGGCACGGCTTTTAATTTTAACGAGGCAAAAGAGGTAGCCAAGCAGATCGGTTATCCGGTTTTGGTCCGGCCGTCTTATGTTTTAGGCGGCAGGGCTATGGAAATTGTCTATGACGAAAGCAAGCTGGAAAGGTTTATTATTGAAGCAGCCAAGGTTTCCGGAGAGCATCCGATCTTGATTGATAAATTTTTAGATGACGCGATTGAGGTAGATGTGGATTTGATCGGCGACGGCAAAACCTTTGTCATCGGCGGGATCATGGAGCATATTGAAGAAGCCGGGATCCATTCCGGCGACGCAGCTATGGCCTTACCGCCTTTTTCCATGTCGGGTGCGATTATGGAGAAAATTAGGGAAGCAACTTATCAAATGGCCAGGGAATTAAACGTGGTCGGCTTGATGAATGTGCAATATGCGGTTAAGGATGAAAAGGTTTATGTTTTAGAAGTCAACCCGCGCGCCTCGCGTACAGTGCCGTTTGTTTCTAAGGCGATCGGCGTGCCTTTAGCAAAGCTGGCTACTAAATTAATGCTCGGTAAAACTCTAAAAGGTTTGAAATTTACCGAGGAGATAACTCCCTGTTACGTTTCGGTGAAGGAATCGGTTTTTCCTTTTAATCGTTTCCCCGGGGTGGATGTGATCTTGGGGCCGGAAATGAAATCCACCGGCGAAGTAATGGGCATTGATGCTGATTTTGGCCGGGCCTATTTAAAAAGCCAATTAGCCGCCGGACAGAAATTACCCGTTAAAGGAAATGTTTTTATCTCGGTAAGGGACAACGATAAGCGCCAGATTGTTTTAATTGCCAAGAAGCTGCAAGAAATGGGCTTTAAGATTCTGGCTACCAGCGGCACCGGCAGTACCTTGCAAAGAAACGGCATTAAAGTAAAGATGCTGGCTAAGGTTTCCCAGGGGAGTCCGAATGTTTTAGATTTGATGAAAGAAGGAAAAATTCAGCTGGTCATTAATACTCCTTCCGGCAGGATTCCCCGTCAGGATGAAATTAAGATTCGTTCGCATGTGATTACCTATAATATTGCTTATACCACAACCATTGCCGGAGCGCAGGCTACAGTAAGCGGGATTGAAGTTTTGAAAAATAACACTTTGGATGTTAAGCCGCTGCAGCAATACCATAAAAAAAATGCCCGAACTTCCAGAAGTTGAAACAATCAAGCGCGATTTAGAAAAAACTATTTTAGGTAAAAAGATAGTCGAGGCCTGTATTCACCATCCTGCGGTAGTCAGGGAACCCGGGCCAGCCGCTTTTAAAAAAGGATTATCCGGACAAAAGATTGCCAACATACTGCGCAAGGGCAAAATGCTGATTTTGGAATTATCTAACGGTAAGGCTTTAGCCGTGCATTTAAAAATGACCGGTCAGTTAGTTTATCCCGGTAACGCTAAAAAAAGCCGGGTAAGTTTTCGGCTATCCGACGGGAAATACCTTGATTTTAACGATAATCGGCTGTTCGGAGAATTAAGGTTAGTTGATAACTGGCAGTCATTAAAATTCATCCGGGGCTTGGGACCGGAGCCTTCTGAGTTAAATTTAGAGCAATTTAAGAAAATGCTCGCTGCCAAAAAAACCAAAATCAAGAACCTGCTTCTGGACCAAACTTTTATTGCCGGCATCGGTAATCTTTATGCCGCGGAATGCCTGTTTCGCAGCCGCATTCATCCTGAGCGGCCGGCCGCCAGTTTAACTGAAAAAGAAAAAGAAATCTTGTTTAAGGAAATTAAACAGGTTTTGGAAGAAGCCATCCGCTATGGCGGCTCATCAGTAGATGATTATGTGCGGGTTTCCGGAAAGCGCGGAGAATATGCCAGCCATCACCGGGTTTATGACCGGGAAGATAAACCCTGTTTGGTTTGCCGGACGCCGATTAAAAGGATTGTTTTAGCTGGCAGAGGAACTTACTTCTGCCCCAAATGCCAACGATGAGCCCCGTTGCAAGTCGAGGTATTCTAGAGAAAGAATAGTCCGACTTGCAACGGGGTGAAAAAGAAAGGTTTGCAGCAGAGTGAAGAAGAGAATTAAAATTCACGGATTCCTAATTTTTTTGGCGGTTATGCTGGTAATCATATTCCCCAGGGCATTTCTGCAATTGAATTATTCCTGGCCGAATATTCTTACCGATATTTTAGGGGTAATTTGTTTAACTTTGGGTTTTTTACTGCGCATCTCCGCCCGCGGATTAAAATCCGAGCTTTCGCAAAAGGGCGGGTCGCTAGTTAAAGAAGGGCTGTATTCTCAAACCAGAAATCCGATGTATTTAGGGATTTCCCTGATTGCCTTGGGGATCGTGCTTCTGGTTTTTCAATATTGGGTTTTGATTTTGTTCGCTGTGTTTTTTGCGCTGATCTATTTGCGCCTGATCTTTAAAGAAGAAAAATTATTATTGGAGAAATTCGGTTCGGAATACAGCCGGTATCGGCAAAGAGTCCCCCGGTTTTTTCCGGCTAGCCCAGCAATTATCAAAAATTTTCCTTTAAAAAAGGAATGGTTTTATAAAGAGTTAAGCAGTATTATACCTTTAGCTGCGGCAATCTTATGTTATAAGATTTGGCAGGTGATTAAAATATGAAAGTTGCGCAGGCGAAATTCAAAATTTTAAGCAATACCTCATCAGGGGAAAAATATTTTAAACTTATTCTGGACGCTGGGCAGATCGCCAAACAGGCAATTCCCGGTCAGTTTGTAATGGTTAAGGTGTCTGATGGGATTTCTCCGCTGCTGCGCCGGCCTTTGGGGGTGCATCGGGTAAGCGGCAACAAGCTTGAGCTTTTGTATGAAGTAGTCGGGCAAGGGACAAAAACCTTGGCGCAAAAAAAGCCCGGAGAATATTTAGACCTGATCGGCCCGTTAGGTAATGGGTTTATTCTTAAACCGCGGCCGGTATTAATTGCCGGAGGGATGGGCGTGGCGCCGCTAGTTTATTTGGCGCAAAAAATCCGCGGCCATAAGCCAATAGTGTTCATCGGCGCTAAAACCAAAAGCCATATTCTTTGCGAAAAAGATTTTAAAAAATTGGGGTTAGCAGTCAAAATTGCCACTGATGACGGCTCGCGCGGTTTCCGGGGCAGGGTCACGGATTTATTTAAGGGCTATCTGCCGACTATCGATGATCGGCTATCGGTTATCTATGCTTGCGGGCCGCAGCCTATGCTTAAAGAAGTTTCTCGCTTATCGCAGAAGTGCAAAAT
>JAKAMF010000086.1 GCA_021813045.1 bacterium
TCCTGATCCTGACGGTCGTCCTTAAGCGGAAATCCGTCAAAAACCAAAATTGCCTTATTTTTTGCGCTGCCCAAAAGACGGTTAGTTTTAATGAATTGAGTCAGGCCGAAACAGGGGCTTTTGCTTCTTGCGGGTCTTTGGTTAAACAGGCGGTGATTGGTTATATTGTAGGCGTCGATGACGAACAGTAAGGACATAAATTAGCCCTCCCAAGGCTCCATAGATAATCACCATGCCAAAATTAATCAGAGACATGGCAAAAGCGGCATCTTTAGCAATACCTGCCTTGGCAAAGAAATAAATCATCGTTGCGTCTCTTACCCCTAAGCCGCCGATAGAAATCGGCAGCATGGTAATCGCGCCGATAATCGGCAGAAAAACCAAAAAATAAATAAAACTTATTTTTATTCCGATTGCCAAAGCGATTAAATAAGAAGTAACTGGGCCGATCATCTGCACCAGGAAAGAAAGCAATAAATTATTAAAGATCAGCCACTTCTTATGCCGGAAAACATGTATTTCCTGATGCAGATCTTTGATGGTTTCGCGTATTTTTCCTGCCCCTGATGAACCAAAAAATTTATTTATTTTAACATAAATAAATTTATTAAAAAATACGGCCAGCATAGCGAACAAAACTAAAGCCAGGATAACCACGGAAAGAATTACCGTGCGGTCCTGGACAAGCTGCCAGCCAAAACAAACTGCCAGCACCGCCACAATTACTAAAGCGATATAGCCGCTTAAGCGGTCCAAAAGCACGGTTGCCACTACTTCCTTGGTTCTCTTGGTGTGCGCGGATAGATCAATACTGCGCATAAGGTCTCCTCCGATAGTCGAAGGAAGAAATAAACTAAAGAAATACCCCCCGGCGGAAGAAATTGTTACCCTTTTTAAAGACAAATCGATTCCCGCGCCCTTAAGCAGCATATGCCAACGAAAGATACACAGAATATACATCCCCGACATAATGACAAACGATAAAAATAAATACAGCTTGTTGGAATGCTGAATCATTTCAAAAAGCGACTTAACATCTACCTGCCGGAAAAGAAGAGCAATTAAAACAATGCTGATGCCAAACCTGAGAAATATGCTGAGTATTTTTTTCATCTTAATTCCAGACCTCTTCCGGTCAGGCGCTGAAATGCCTCAAGGTATTTTTGACTGGTTTTAGCAATAATCTCCTCGGGCAATTTAGGAGCGGGAGGCATTTTGCACCAATCCAAACCCTCTAAATAATCGCGGACAAACTGCTTATCAAAACTCGGGACAGCCTTCCCCGGCTGATATTCTGCCTGCGGCCAAAAACGCGATGAATCAGGGGTAAGCACCTCGTCTATCAAAATAAGCCTATCTGCGATCAAGCCGAATTCAAATTTAGTATCCGCGATAATGATCCCCTTGGAAAGCGCATAATCAGCCGCTTTTTTATAAATCGCGATGCTGGTTTTTTTAATTTTATCTGCCAGCTCTTTGCCGATGGTTTTTTCTATGTATTCCTGATTTACATTAATATCATGACCCTTTTCTTCTTTGGTAGAAGGAGTAAAAATAATTTCCGGTAATTTATCGGATTCCCGCAGGCCGGCGGGAAGCTTTATTCCGCAGACAGATTGGCTCTTTTGGTATTCTTTCCAACCGGATCCGGAAAGATAGCCGCGAACAATGCACTCCACCGGCAAAGGCCGGCTTTTTTTCACTAACATGGAGCGGCCGGTTAATTGACTGGAATATTTTTGTAATTCAGGAGGATACTTGCTGATATCTGCGGTAACTAAATGATGTTCGATGATATCTTGGATATAATCAAACCAAAAACAGGATATTTCAGTGAGAATGCGGCCCTTTTGCGGTATGGCGTTCGGCAAGACGACATCAAAACAAGAGATCCGGTCAGTAGAAATAACCAAAAGCTTATCGCCTAAATCATAAACATCGCGCACTTTGCCGCGACGAAAAAGTTTTTGGTCGGGCAATTCGGAATATAACAAAGTATTTTCTGCCATTTTATTCTGCCTTTAGGCGGTCATGCAATTGTTCATACTCCCGCCATAACTCCTTAGGCAGGTCTCTTTTAAACAGCTTAAAGAAATCCTTAATCCCTTTTAATTCTTCCAGCCACTTGGACTTATCAATTTCAAAAAGTTTTTGCATTGTCAAAGCAGGAATTTTTAAACCGGTGAGGTCTATATCGCTTTGCAGCGGGATATAACCGATCGGCGTCTTAACCCCCTCTACCTTATTATTGCAGCGGTCAAGAATCCACTCTAAAATCCTTAGATTTTCGCCAAATCCCGGCCAGATAAATTTACCTTCCTCGTCAGTGCGAAACCAGTTAACATTAAAAATCTTCGGCGGTTTTTTCATCTTTTTACCTAAGGCCAGCCAATGCCCGAAATAATCCGCCATATTATAGCCGCAAAAAGGAAACATCGCCATAGGGTCACGCCGCACCGTGCCAAGCTTGCCAACCTGAGCAGCCGTAAGCTCGCTGGACATAATCGCGCCGACAAAAACTCCGTGCTGCCAATCAAATGATTCATAGACTAGCGGAGTTAAATGCGCGCGGCGTCCGCCAAAAATAATCGCCGATATCGGCACGCCATGATGCTGATCGATCCTGAATGAAGCAGTCGGGCAATTGGTTATCGGGGTTGTAAAGCGGCTATTGGCATGCGCGCCTTTAACCGGGTTTTCGTGTTCATCCAGTAAACCCGGGCGCCAAGGTTTGCCCTGCCAATCGATTCCTTCTTCCGGCACCGGGCCATCCGCGCCTTCCCACCAAACTGTGCGGTCCGGTTTAAGCAAAACATTAGTATAAATTGTATTCTTGCTCACCGTCTCAACCATGGTTGGGTTGGACTTAGAATTAGTCCCCGGAGCTACGCCAAAAAATCCGGTTTCCGGATTAATTGCCCATAAAGAACCGTCAGAATCAATGCGCATCCAGGAAATATCATCGCCTACTGTCCAAATGCGATAGCCTTTTACGCGCAACCCTTCCGGAGGGATCAGCATCGCCAAATTCGTCTTCCCACAGGCCGAAGGAAACGCCGCGGCGATATATTCAATATGGCCGTTCGGCTCTTCAATGCCCATAATCAACATATGCTCGGCTAACCAGCCCTCTTTTTTGCCTAAGAAACTGGCAATCCGCAAAGATAGGCACTTTTTGCCTAACAAAACATTCCCGCCATAGCCAGAGCCTACGCTCCAAATCGTATTATCTTCGGGAAAATGCAAAATTAGTCTTTTATTAATATCTAATTCCGCCTTAGAGTGCAGGCACTTAGTAAAATGGTCATCTTTTTCCAGCTGCCGCAATACGTCATTTCCGCAGCGGGCCATGATCAGCATATTTAAAACTACATATTTAGAATCAGTAAGCTCCACGCCGATCTTGCTGAATTGCGAACCAACCGGGCCCATAGAAAAAGGAATCACATACATGGTCCGGCCCTTCATCGCGCCTTTAAAAATTGCCCTGGCTTTTTGATAACCTTTAGCCGGGCTCATCCAGTTATTATTCGGTCCGGCGTCGCGTTTTCTCTTAGTGCAGATAAAAGTAAGGTGTTCCGTGCGGGCAACATCATCCGGTTTAGTGCGGTGCAGGAAACAACCGGGAAGCTTTTCTTCATTTAGTTTTATTAGCTCACCGCTTACCAAACACTCCTCTTCCAATTGTCTTTTTTGCGCGGCTGAGCCGTCAATCCAGACAATTTCATCCGGCTGGCAAAGCAGGGCTTTTTGATCGATCCATTTAATTAACTTTTTATTCTTGGTAGGAAATTTTGTCATTTTAAATTCAGTAAATATTTATGCGCGGAGGCAGCGGCTAAGGCCCCATCGGCGCAAGCGGTAATTACCTGGTAAAGCCCTGATTTACGGCAATCACCACAGGCATAAATGCCCGGAAGTTTTGTCTGCATATCCAGATCAGTAATTATAAATTCCGATTGATCCAATTGCAATAGGTTTTTTATAAAACCGGTGTTCGGATTAATCCCGACAAATATAAATACGCCCTGACAGGGATAATCGCTGGAGGCGCCGGTTTTAACATTTTTTATCTTTACGCCTTCAACTTTATTCTG
>JAKAMF010000087.1 GCA_021813045.1 bacterium
ACCATTTCAAATTCCGGGTTAGAAATCTGTAAAATTTTTCCGTAGCGCTCCACCTTGCCGTGTAATATTACCTCGCTATCAACCTGAAAATAATCCTTCAGGTACGGCTGGTTAAACCAAATGCAGGGTATTTTACCGGTATCATCGCTAACTGCCATTTCAAAAATATTAAACCGGCGGTTACGAAATGACTGACGCGAGCCCTTAGCCAATACCCTGGCCTTAATCGTAACCAACATATCTTCTTTTAAATCTTTAATCAAACTGATATTAGTACGGTCTTCGTAGCGGCGGGGGAAAAAATAAAGCAGGTCTTCAATAGTATAAATGCTGGATTTGGCAAAATTTTCCGCCCTTTTCGGGCCAATGCCTTTTAAATAACGAACAGGAGTCTGGAGATCTTTCTGTTTATACTCAACCAATCTGCTGCTCCATTTTGGCCAAATCGCGGCAGTTCTGGATAACCACGGACATCTCCTGCCGGGTTTTAATCCGGCTGGAAGCCTCTCTTTGCTGGCGGATTTTACGAAATCCCTTAGTGTACCAGCTGAAAAATTTGCGAAAAATAATCACTCCGTTCTTTTCACCGTAAAAATCAACGCACATATCCAGATGTTCTAACATCGTATCAACAATCTGGCCTACTTTAGGCACGGGGATTAATTTACCGGTTTTTAGATACTCGCTGATCTGAGTAAAAAGCCAGGGATTCCCCAGCGCTCCGCGGGCGATCGTCAGGCCGTCGCAACCGGTCCGCTCAAGCATTTGTTTGGCTAGCTGCGGGCTAAAAATATCTCCGCTGGCAATTACCGGCAGTTTTACGGATTTTTTCACTATGGCGATCTGATCATAATCAACACTGCCGCTGTACCCCTGCGCCTTAGTGCGGCCGTGGACAAAGATCGCGCTTACCCCCGCGTCCTGGCTTGCCAAAGCCGTATCCCGGGCATTGATCGAATCCTTATCCCAGCCGATACGGATCTTAACCGTAACCGGCAGATGGGAATTTTTTACTACTAATTTTAAAAGCGCGCTTAGCTTTTGCGGATCAAGCAAAAGTCCAGCCCCCTCTTTACGGCGCACTACTTTTTTTGCCGGACAGGCGGCGTTAAAATCCAGCAAGTCGAATTCATAATCTTTTAAAACCTCTACCCCCTTTAAAACATATTTTTCTTCACAACCCAATAATTGCACGCCTAGCGGCCGGTCCTGGGCATTGCTGGAAAGCATTTTTTTCGTGCGCTTACTTTTAAAACTTATCGAGCGGCAGTTGATCATTTCTACAAAGGCCAAATCGCAGCCAAACTTACGATTAAGCATACGATAAGGCAGATCGCTGATCCCCGCCATCGGCGCTAAAATCAAATTAGATTTTAATTTAAGCTTACCTATTTTTAGCATAACAGTTTCAAGATTTGATTACTACAGAGGCCTTAGAATCAAAAGGGTTAGTCCTGACGGCAAGAGAAAATAAATACGGATAGCTTACATTCAAATGCTCTATATAAGCCAGCCATTCGGAAATTAACAATCCGTAGGCGCGGGAGATATCATTGCTTAGGTGGTCATAATCCGACTGCGGCAAGCCCTTTAAAGTAGGACGATTAACCAATTCTTCGGTCAAATGGAATACCGCCCAGAGCAACTCGGTAAACGTCTCATGTTCCAATAAATTCGGATTTTCCAACAGCCTTAAGAAAAATTCTCTTTTTTGCTTCAAAAAATCACGCAAGGCGCCAAGGTCGCAGCCGGAAATATTAACCTGCGGCCGGATCGCCTTAATTTCTCCGGATACTTTTAAAAATTCTTTATGTTGCCATTCTTTACGTACTAACAGCAAGCCGGATATTTTTGCAGACTGCGGGTCAGCGCCGGAAATATCCTTAATCATCTGTGTTCCCGCCTCGCTGTAAAAAGCGCCCACAACCATATTTAATTTATTCAGCATCGCGCGTTTCTCGCGCATATCCAGCAAATGATGTATTACCAAAGTTACCAGAAGTACTTCGATTGGGATAAAAGCAAGGTCGCCGAGAAAATAGATAAATATGTGGTGGGCGTCATGAAAAATTTTAAAATGCAGAAAATAAAGCAGGCCGGAAAGGGCAATTAAAAATATACTCAAACCGGCCTGCCAGCTAAAAAGCTTTTTCATTGTGATTTAAATTACTTCTCCTGCACTACCGCTAATACTTCCCCGCTGTCTTTATCCACAAAAACCCAAAAATCCTTTAACGGCTCTTTAAAATCAAAATAAACAATCCGGTAATTTTTTAGAAAACCTTTAACCAAAATACCATGATTATTTGATTCATTGGAAATCGCCGCCGCTCCGATCCTTTGACTCCAAAGTTGTCCGTCTTTATCATAGATGATGTTTACGTCTTTAAGTACTACGCCTTTGCCGATTACCGCTTCGCTGGCTACGGCAATAACTTTTTCTTTAGAGATCTCTCCGGCGCAAAAAGCCAAACCAGCGCTTAAAACTACTGCTGCTAACGCCAAGAACAAAACATTTTTTTTAAACATGCTTCCTCCTCCGCTTTACTTACTTTTGCCCCTTACCGGTATGCCTTGAGCCCTCAAGGCATCAGTTTTCTCTTTGGAGCATTTCATACACAAAAATACCGGCCGGCAATCGCTTTTATCATAGCCGGCGGTCTTAATTAACCTCCAAAGATGTGAAGGCGTCCCGCATTTATCGCACTTACCTTCTTTAATATGCCAAACCTCTACCGCTTTGGAAGTAAAAATAAATTTATCTACCCAGAAAAATATTGCTCCCCCGATCAAATTAGCTAAAACTGTTGCCCATAAGCCAGTGCCCATTTTTCTCACTACCAACCATAATATCGGAGTGCTTAACTGCCATCTAAATAAATACAGTAAGAATCTTCTCATGATAATATCCTCAATAAATTAAGCCCGGTAGCCGGGTCGATATCTTTCGTCGCCTTAACGCCTTTTAGTTCGAACAATACCGCTTCGATTACCAGAAAAACACTGGACTTACCGCGTACACAGCCGGTATGAGTTTTTAACTTTTTGCCCATTGATCCATGGATATGGATTTGCGGGCCTTTCCGACTGGTAAAAACCGTGCCCATGCCCATTACTTCCCAACCGTCTTTAAAATTAATCTTATTCGGCTGCGGCGGAATCACCGGCTTCTTCGGCCCGGTAACTAAGTCGCCTTTTCTTAAAGCACCGAGAAAAATCAAAGTTCCCGCCTTGATCCGTTCTCTAATTGCCAACTCGGATATTTTATCCAATAAAATATCGTTGTTATCAAATTTAATTAGAAAAACCCTTCCGATGGATCCTTGGGTGTATTGCATGGTTTTATATTATAACGCGAAAAGCCGGTTTGTCTTGCTTTTTTTAAATTTTACAGCCGCATTTTTTATTCTTTAAAATAGCCGCTTGCCGGGATATAGAATCAACCAAAACATCCTGCCGGGCCGGGCCGGAAACCCGGCGCTTATCCAAAGGGCTGAAATGCCGATACCCCCTTCTTTTTAATTCTTTCACCAGCGATTCGTGCCGGTAATATAACGGCCTCAGCCGGCCTTCCCAACGTAACACTTCCGGATGGTGCCGGTAACCACACTTATTTTTCGTCAATATAGACCAGATCGCGTGTAATTCGCGATGTTCGCCCAAGAGGTGATTGCGGCAAAGCTTCCGCGGAGCAATATCCCAAATCCGCATTAGGCCTGCCCCTCAAGGCCTGGCCGGGCCGCGTGTTCTGCTAAATGCATTTTTAGATCAACGCTGGTTTTTAAAAGCAGGAAAAATATTAAAATCGGCTGTTCCGGAACGGGCAATTTAAGAACCATGGCGATCATCGCCAGGAAAAAACCGGCCATAATCGTCAAATGCATCGGGATTATCCTGATATACGGACCGGTCATTAATTTTCCCAGGTCGCGTAATTCAGCCCTGTCTTTTCGGAGGTTATAAACTAAAGAAAAAAGATGGTTGATTAAAAAAATACTGCAGGCAAAAAGCACGTCTTTATGATTTGCGGTACGGAATGTGCCGCTTAAAAAAGAATAGTA
>JAKAMF010000088.1 GCA_021813045.1 bacterium
CGGCCTTCTCTTTTAAATGCCTTTTACCGGCGTAGACTAAAGGCAACTCCGCGTTTTCCAAAGCAGTCATACGCGGCAATAAGTGAAATTGCTGAAAAATAAACCCTACTAAGCGGTTTCTTAAATCCGCTGCCTGTTCCTCAGAAAGTTTACTTACTTCGCGGCTGCCTAAATAATAAGAACCGCTATCCGGCCGGTCTAAAAGGCCTAATAGATGCATTAAAGTGGATTTGCCTGAACCGGAAGCGCCCATAATCGCTACAAATTCTCCGGAAGAAATCCTCAAAGAGACATCGTCCAGCGCCTTTACCTCGACGCTGCCCATGCGGTAGGTTTTAAAAATATTTTTTAATTCAATCATGCGGTTTTATTTTTTGCTTGAACTGCTGCCTCTGCTGCGATTGCCGAACGGCACAAAAGGATTTGTGCCGGATTTTTCACTTGCCGGCAAGGTAAATTTTTTGCTTTGGATAACTACAATATCTCCGGACTTTATGCCAGAGACTATCTCTATGTTTTTTTCATCGCTTGAGCCGGTTTCTACCCGTTTCTTTTCCGGCAAAATACGGTTGCCTTCTTTAATCCAGACAAAATTCCCCTGCTCATCTTTCTGTAATGCCTCCAGCGGGATTATCAAAACATTATCCTTATCGTAAGTTATAAATTCTATAGTGGCATTCATTCCCGAACGAAAGAATTCCGGCATTTCTGACGGGACTAAATCCACTTTATAAATAGTTACGTTATTTACAGTCTCGGACTCATAATAGATATGCTCCACTTTCGCCTTTATTTTCTTGTCCGGGTAAGCATCTAAACTTACCAAGGCGTTTTGCCCTAATTTTACTTTGCCGATATCAGTTTCATCTACTTGCGCGCGCACAATCAATTGGTCAGATAAGACTAAAACTGCTTCGCTGGTAGTAACCGCCTGGCCCGGCTGAGTAGTCGCAACTATCACCTCTCCGTCAATCGGCGAAAATAATTGAATTGCCTTATATACCTGCTGCCAGTACTTTAAGGCCTCTTCGCCCTGGCCCCGCGCCGCATCAAGCAGCGCCGCGCGTTCAGTCGAACTCATTAATGCCAATAACTGTCCAGCCTTAACATAATCGCCCTCCTTAACCAAAATCTTTTCTACCCTGCCGCCAACCGGCGGCTTAATTTGCAGGCGGTTTTTCGGATAAACCACTCCGGTAGTAGAAAAGAAATCGCGGATCTGGCCAATTTCCGGCTTAACCTCTTTAGTTAAATCGGTGTCGTTAGCTGGCTTCTTACGGACCAACCATACAACACTCCCCGCACAAACCAATAAAGCTAAAATTAACAAAATAACTTTTTTTCGTTTATTGCGCATATTCTAACATTTCTCCTTTCGCCTGAATCCAGGCCGCCTCCGCAAGGGCCGCGGCCGCTTGGGCATTTAAAAAGTTCTTTTTGGCTTTTACCAAGTTATCTTCGATAATCGTCCAGTTATCAAAAGAAATAAAACCGATAGAATACTGTGCCTGGGCGATACGCGAGCGTTCTTCGGTAGCCAAGAGCATTTTTTTCTGTACCTGGACATAATCCAGGGTATCCTGCAAGTTTGCCCAGGCATTTTCCAAATCATAAAGCAGGGTATCGCGCGTGCTTCTTTCGTTTTCTTTAAGCTGATTCAAATTAGCCTTGGCCTGCGAAACCTGCGCCAAGCGTAATCCCCCCTCGAATATCGGCATAGATAAAGCCAGCCCCAGGTTCCACTCGTCGCCGCGCGGAGACCAGTAAGCGCCGTTTTTATTGGCTCCGGCGGAGCCGGTCAAAGTAGGAGCAAAATTACCATAGGTAGAACGCAATGAAAAAACAGCCGATTTCTTCTGTGCCTGCAGCTGCAACAAAGAAGGATTGCCTTTAACAATCGCTTCAAAGTCAGGCTTTTGCCTAACTTCATCGCGCACCTGAAAATCGCCCTTGGCGTAAATATCCGCCATCTCCCGACGGCCCATCCCCGTAATCAAATCCCTCCGTGATACTATCAAGTCCCTTTGAGCCTGGATGATATCATACTGCGCTTCGGCCAGATTGGCCTCGGCAGTCATCAGCGCCCCCTTATGTTCCAGGCCGGATTGATAGCGCAAAGCAATCAACTCATAATTTCCTCTTCTGATCTGAAAAATCTCCTGGGTGATCTTGAGCATTTCCTGCGCCCTGAGCAAAGCGATAAAGGCGCTGCGCAGATTATACCTTACGGTCACGGAAGTATACCTAAAGTTTTCCTGCGAGGCCTTGACGGTTTCCTTGGCGGCATTAACGTTATTGATTGTTTTAACTCCGTCGAATATTAATTGCGAGCCGGAAAGGCCGTAGTTATAATTATCGCCAATCGAAGCGCTGGCGTTACCGGAAGCGGACCTGCCGGTAGCGGCATTTAAGTTTGCGTCTATCTGAGGATATAGGCCGCTGGCAGTAATATCTTTGCCGGCCTGAGATTGTTTGATCTGCTCTTGAGCGGCAATTAAATCCGGATGGTTTTTAGCTGCTTCCTTAATACAGGACTGCCAATCAAGAACCTCTTCACTGGCGCTGGCAGTTAAGCCGTAAAAGAAGAATAAAAAAAACAAAAGAATATAAAAATACTTTTTGAATATCACATTAATCCTTTTAGGCTATCAGATTTTTATTTTTTATCTTTAACATCGCCGTTGACGCTTGATTAATGAACCGGCTGAATTCCTCGGCGCGGACAAAGCTAAACATATGCCCGGCCTTGCCTAAAACTACCAGCTTATCGCCCGGCTTGATGCGAAAACTCTTCCTAATCTCCGCCGGAATTACCACCTGCCCTCTTTCCCCGACCGTAGCCGTACCGAAGATCTCACCATTAGTTTTGCTTGCCACTTGGTCCCTCCTTTTAAAAATATGAATTATCTAATTTGTATGAAATGTATGATATATCATATTTAGGGAATTGTCAACGATAAAATAGGGGCGGGATTAAAATGCTAGCAAGAAACGTACGCTGGCAATAATCGGATTAACCGACTCTTTATCCGCGCCCGGCTCAAGCATCACCTGCAAATCCGGGCTGATTACCAGCGACTCGTTAATTCTAAAACTATAATAGGCTTCAAGGATTGTCTCGCGTGTAGCCGTAGTATCTGTGCCGTAATATTGGCGGGCATCCCTACCTAAAATACTTTGCGCCACAGCAACCGCAAAACAATCTTCTTTGCGGCCAGGGAATAACCCGATAACCTGGCCTCCGGCTGACCAGGAATACTGAATATCATTAACTTTTTGGTTGGCAAAACCATAGCGGGTAAAAAGAGTGATTTTAGAGGTGACCTCTTGATCAAAACTCAAACTAAATCCGGCCTGGTTTCTCTTGTCCTGATATTCATCCTGGATCAAGGGGTATTTTCTATGCAGAAAAAAATATAAAAAGCGATAATTTCCTTGCAAGCCCAAAATTTTCGGAGATAGGCCTGCTTCACTTAAAAAAAGCGTGCTGTTAAAAGCATTAGGCAGGCCGGTTTTGGTATAAGATGTTTTGGAAGTAGCGGCCCCGGCTTGGAAAAAAAACCAATCATAAGGCTTAAAAGCAGCCATTGCCCCAATCCCTTTTTCAGGAAAAGGGATCACGTAATTATTTACCAAGGCACTAGCCAAAAACTGTTCATCCGCGGTATCCGCCACAGCATTAAAATCAAACCAATCGCTTAGATCAACCTTGCCGCCAGCCAGATAAACCTTATCCCCCAAAAGCTCCTGATCCAAATAAACCCTGGGCAGATAAATATTTTTATTTGCTCCGCTATTATTGTTAAAAACGGAATAAGTATTAAAAAATTTATCGACCCCTTTATTCTTATCAACGTCGGCCTCGCAATAAAATTTAGCCCCCGGCCAAAGTTTTTGCTCAATCCCTAAACTTAAATACCAGGTAGAACGGCTATTACCGACATCGCGATTATTGCGTAAAATTACCTGCTGAGTGTAATTTAAAATGAGGCCGAACTTTGTGCCGTATTTTTGCTCAAAATCTTCGCGCTGCTG
>JAKAMF010000019.1 GCA_021813045.1 bacterium
ATCTAAAAGCGGCAGCAAGATACACCACGGCTTGACTTTTTCTTTGTCTATCCCGAATAACGCCTCAAATTCTTTCATAGCTCAATCAGGTTATATTCCAAATTGCCCAGCCCCTTGCTAGCGGCATAACTAAACATCTTTTCGTAAATCTGTTCGTTCTCAAGCAAAAAATTTGTTTTTTTGTATTTACGAGCTAAATCCGCCGTGGCCTTATCAAGCGCTAAAGGATCGGCTGAAGCTAAAATGCCTAAGTTTTGCGCCACCATTTTTTCGTCTTTAGTGGAAATACAGTCACATTCCTGCGTAATATCAAAAGCGAAATTGATAAAAAACTTGCGCTTAAATTGACTAAGAATAAAACCGGCTACTTCGGCCATGCGTTGGCCGAAAACCAGCGGATCCTCGTGCCAATTAATAAAGATCGCGTCAAATTTACAAGCGCACAGGCATTCGCCGCAGCCAACGCAAACATCTTTATTAATATCGGCTTTCTTGTCTTTAAGGGCAATTGCCTTAACCGGGCAGATCGCGATACAGCATCCGCAGGCAACGCATTTTTTCTCAATCACCGACGGCTTAAGCAAAGAATGCTGTACCTGTTTAGTCGGCCGGCAGCTCATGCCCATAGCCACATTTTTTAAAGCACCGGCGTAAATAGAAACAATGTGCCCGGTAGCGTGCGACAAAACCACTAAATTATCCACCATCCCCACAAAAGAAGGTGTTTTAATTTTCTTAATTACCCCCGAATCCAACTCGAATTCCCGGCCGTCCTTGCCAAACACGCCGTCGGCCACAATAAAAGGGCAGCCCACCCGGCTGTGGCCAAACCCCTTACTCTGCGCTAAATTCAAATGATCAACCGCGTTCTGGCGCTGGCCCTGATAAATTACCGAAGTATCAAAAAGAAACGGCTTGGTTTGTTTTAGCTTAATATAATGGATCACGGTTTTTACCAGTTCCGGGCTGACGTTATACACGCAAGTTGAATCGCCGATGGTAAGCTTGACCGGGATAAACTCATCTTTCTTATAATCAGCAAATGGCTTAATCTCTTCAATCAATCTTTTTAGCGCTTCCTGCCTTTTTTCTAAATCACTTGATTCGGCTTTAACAAAATAAACTTCGCTTTTCATACTTTTCTCCTAACGATAAGTATTCTTAAAATAATCTCCCCAGCCGTGCACGTAAATATTGTGTTCTTTCCCGGCTGATTTTGCCTGGTTAGCGATATATTTTTTAAATTCGCTCCAAACCTGATGGTAAAACTTTTCATCCACCAGCATCTTTGTATATTTTACCTTTAAAGCCGGCTCAACCAAAGCGATTATTTCAATAATCTGGCCAATATTAGCCAACCGGAAATTCAAGCATTCAAATTCCACGCCTTTGGCGCGAGGAAACTTGGCAAATACTCCGCTAAGTTCAGAAATCCACGGCAACACCGGAGAAAAATAAGGGATTACCGGTACGTCTTCTTCTAGCAGTTTATTTACCGCCTGATCGCGTAAAATAAATCCCGGGCTCTTCGGTTCTATTCTTTCCTTGAATTCACGGGGATAATCATTTACGGAAAAATAAATTTGCCGGCAAAATCCTTCCTTCAATAAATCTAAACAATCCAAAATCGCCGGCGAGCGCGTAAGAATCACGTAATTCGTCTTATGCCGGTTAAGAATTTCTAAAATCCTCCGGCTGATTTTAAACTTTCCTTCCTGCGGCTGAAAACATTCCGTAGTCGAGCCGAGTAAAACTGTTTTTGGTTTTTTGTTAACCAATTCCTTTTCCAGCAACTCCGGGGCATTGGCCCGCACATCCAGATATTCACCCCAGGGCTTATTTTTCCTCGCCACTACGCGGTTTGAACGCACATAGCAAAACAAGCAAGCGAATTCGCAACCCATAAATGGATTAATTACATATTCACCTAAGTCAATAGAAGTAGGATTAAGGATACGGCTGATTTTTACCTGATTAATTTCCATTTTTTTCAATCAAATTTCCTAAAAAAGCGTTGGTGTACTTGAACCCGGCGGATTTAATTTGCTGCACAAAAATATCCATCCGGGCTAATGACTCTGGATTGATTTTATAATCCGCCGATGCCTGAGCGCTGGTGCCGTCATAATAGGTAAAAGGATTAATCTGTTCGATTTTAGGAATCAACGCTTTATTGCGTAAAACAAAATCCAGGCCTTCTTGAAAATCCTTTCTGGCCTCGCCGGGATAGCCGATGATCAAGCTGATGCCGAAAAATAAACCGGCGTTTTTCAAAGCCTTAAAAAAATCTTCTGCCTCTTTGCTGCTAAAGCCCTTATTCATCCGCTTAAGCGTGGCATCGCTGCCGGATTCCAGGCCGACGAATAAATTATAACATCCGCTTTGCTTAATCTTTTTTAATAAACGCTCCGGCATTTTGCGCACCGCCATTTGCGCTTCCCAGTTAATCGAGCCGAAATTAGCGATAATCTTATCGCAAAGCTCCTCTAAGTTTTTTAAATCAGCATTGAGCATGGAATCAAAAAAGATAAAATATTTTATCCCCCGGGCTTGAAAATATTTTATCTCTTCGATCAAATTATCCGGCTGGCGGCAGCGGAATCCCTGATAAAGCAGGCGCTCGGAACAAAAATTACACTTGCGGATACAGCCGCGGCTAAACTGCAGGGCAATCGTGTCTTTTTTAGGATAGTCATTTAAGTTTAATCCTGTATAACAGTTAGAATCCAGCCCCTTTAAATCTTTTAACTGCCGGAAGGCGGAGATTTTTTTGCTCTTGCCGGATAAATAATCTAATAACGCTAACTCCCCTTCCCCGGCTACCAAAAAATCTGCCAGCTGCTTGATCTGCCGGCTAAACTTGCCTTTAGTTTTAAAATACTGCCGGCTGATCTCCGGCCCGCCGAAAATTATCTTGGCGGATTTATTGCGCGACTTAACCAATTCCGCGGCTTGCAGTGTTGAGAAAAAATTACTCTTAAAACAGGAAAATCCGATTATCTCATAATCAAACAGCTTTTTAAATTCAGCCGGATACCGGCTAAAAGACCGCTGAAAAATATTTTCTTCTAAAGCAGTATTACAGCTAATCAACCACTCTTTTTTCAGGCTCTCATCAGCTAAATTATAAAAACGGTTATTCAAATCAAGGATGTCGCTGCTCAGGCCGTTTTGCGCCAGGTAACTCTGCAAACATCCCAGCCCCAGCGGAGGAAGCTTTGGCCAGAATAGCGGGAGGATGGCCAGAAGGATATTTGAACCGGGCATTGCTTAAAGCGCGGCAATTTGCCGGAATGCGTTAGGCGAAATAGAAATACTGCCGCCAAAAGGAAAATCCAAAGCCAATATCGTAAATAAAATTAGCGCGATCAATATTGATAAAAGCACAGACATTACTATCTGCGAAGAAAAATTCTCCGATCCGAAGAAAAAGGTAAAAGTAATAGTTACCATTCCGCCAATAATTAAGATAAACCATAATAGCGGATGGACTCCGGTACGGGTTTGAATCAAACGCGACATGCGCAAATCAACCAATTCATTGAGATTACGCACTGACTCTGTAAAAAACGCCTGCTCAGTTAGGTTTTTGGGCAAATACCCGGAATAGAGAGAAAACATCTGGTTTATTGCTGCGCTTACCTTCGGACTGGACTGGCTAAACGGAAGCATTTTCCATTCTTCGTTAATGATTAAACCGGCGTATTCTTTAAAAAGAGCGCGCGCCGGATTACGGAGCTCAGGGCCAAAGGCCTGGCTATCGCGGTAAAGGTTAACTAAACGAATTGCCTCCCGCTCAACGTTAATATTAGCCTTATCAAAATCACCCCAGACAAGAATTACCATAAAAGCCAAAAGCACGGCATAGACCACGCCAACCGTGCTGAAAAGCGGGCCGGCAACATCATTATGTAATTTAAGCTTATAATGCGGCATAATTTTGCGCGAGACAAACAATCCGCAAACTGCAAAAACCACAGCCACCAAAATAAACATCGTGCATAAAGCAAAAGACGAAAAATTAACCAATAATTGCTGCGTAAAAAACATAGCTACCTCCTATGAATTTTTTCCTGCAAAGTGCCCATCGGGCAGATCACGCACCAGCTGCGGTGCTTAGTGGCTGCGCCTAAAACTATAGCAATAATCGTCGTCAATCCGCACATTGCCACAAAAACCATACCCACGGCCAGCGGGCTTCCGCCGGTTTGTATAATTCTTACCGCTAGAAAAGCCATCATTAAAATTAAAACCAGCCAGCGGAACCATTGTTGAGTAAATAATTTAGGCACCGGACGGTTAGCGCTTGCCTTAGACATAACCAGATCCAAAAAAGCACCGCGCGGGCATAAGTTCCAACACCAATACCTGCCTTTAAAAAATGACAAAACCAAAAGCACGGCCATCATCGCGATGACTAAATATCCTAAAAACGGATAGAATAACCCTCCGATAACAATCAACGGCAAAAGCCAAACCATAATTAGCTGCGTCTTTTTCATTTATTCGTCCACTTCCTCTGATTCAATATCAATTACTTCTGCCTGGCGATAGCGCTTGTTTTCCGGCGGCTGAGCCAGCCATAACCCATAGGAACTGATCCCTTTAGCAATCACCATCCCGGCTAAAATAAACAACCCAGCCTGCCATTGCCCATTGATCAGCAGGCCGATCCCGGCGATCGGGCAGATAAAACGAAAAAGAAAGAAAAATAAAACCGCCAGCCAGCCCAGATAGCCGACGATCACAGAAAACGAATATAACCAAATACTTAAATTACAGAATATTGCCAAGATTAATGAGGCGGCTGCCAGAGACGGCCTTATTTTTTTAAAAAATGACAGGGGCAAAACGATTAGCGTAAAAACACAAATAGACGCTCCGGCCAGCGAATATAACAACGGATGAAGAAACTTGACCATTGCGGAAAAACCGAGCAGGAGCGCGGATAAAGTCAAAATCACCGCGGCCAAAGCAGCCAAAGCCAAGGCATATCTTGCTAATGCTTCTAATTCATTTTTCAGGTTCATTTATAATGACCCCTAAAATTAGCGGTAATTACAAAAATTAAGCGGAAGGGAAAAATCCAAACCTCTGATATGCGCGATTACGGCCTGCAGCTCATCTTTCTTAGCTGAACTTACTTTAATCTTCTCCCCTTCGATCTGCGCCTGCACCTTTAAGCCGAGATTCTTGATAATCCCGGTAAGCTCTTTGGCTTTCTCTTTATCAATGCCCATATTAATATCAACCCGCTGGCGCAGATAACCCTCAAAGGCCTTTTCCGGCGGATTAAATTTCAGCGATTTAAGCGCGACCCCCCGTTTGGCCAGCCGGGTAGCCAGAATGTCGGTTAAAGCGCGCAGCTTAAAATCATCATCGGCAATCAGGGTAATTATCTTTTCCTTGCGGTCAAAGGCGATCGAAGACTTGCTATTCTTAAAATCATAGCGCTGGGCCAGCTCTTTACAGGCCTGGTTTACCGCGTTATCCACTTCCTGCAGATCCACCTCGGAAACAATATCAAATGAAAAATTTGCCATCGCCGCTTTTTTTAAACTAATACCTTTTGCAATAAATTAAATAAATACCCCGTAAAAATAATCCCTAAAGTTGTGATTCCAAAAAAGATAAAAATCAGCTTTAGCTTCATCGCCCGGCGCAGCATTACCGCTTCCGGCAGGCTCAAAGCCGCCACCGCCATCATAAATGATAAAGCCGTGCCCAAAGGAAACCCCTTCTGGAATAACACTACGGCGATCGGCACAATTGCCGCGCATCCGCCATACATCGGCACACCGATTAAGGTAGCGATCGGCACGGAGAATATCCCGGTTTTCGCGGAAATTACCTGCACAACTTCATTCGGCACATAATTATGAATTACCGCTCCTAAACCAACGCCTAACAATATCCAAATCCAGAGTTTTTGCACAATGGTTTTAGCTTCTAACAGGCCAAAAGCCAAACGCCCCGGGATATTTTTATATTTAACTTGGCAATCCTGCTCCGGCTGGCCGGTCATATCTTTTTCCAAATATTTTTCTAATTTCATTTTCCCCAAAATGACCCCGCAGATTATTCCGATCGCCATCCCGCTGATCACATAAGCCAGAGTGATCTTCCAGCCGAAAAACCCGATCATCAAAACCACTAAATATTCATTGATCAGCGGAGAGGTAACTAAAAAAGAAAATACCACTCCCAAAGGCACGCCGGCTTTTAAAAAACTGATAAAAATCGGGATAGATGAACAAGAACAAAACGGCGTAACCGCGCCGAATAAAGCGGCCATAAAATTCGCCCAAACGCCTTTTTTCGAAAGCCACAATTTTATCTTGTCCTGCGCCAAATATGTGCGGAAAAATCCGATTATTGCAATCAGGACAAAAAGCAATAAAAGAATTTTTACCGCGTCATAAACAAAAAAATTAACCGCCTGGCCGATACGCGAAGCAGGATCAAGCCTGATTACCGAATAAACCAGCCAATCCGCGGCTATTTGCAACATGAATTATCCTTAGGCCCGCAGCAGCATTTGGATGACTTGGCCTTTTCCTGCATCTTCTTGTCTATTTTTTCAGCCAATGATTTAAAAAAAGCTTTAATCTTGGAACTTTTTTTAACATTAGAATTATTTTCCATGTTTTTCTCCTGTTTGTCGGTTTAACACCTTTGCCTTCTTGCGCATATAACTGCGCGAGCGCCGGCCGGCTTTATAAGCAGATTGTTTAGATTCTTTCTTCTTGCCTGGAGAAACTGCCTGGCTGACCAGTAAAGGCCGGCCCATAAAATCTTTTTCATTCAAGCCCTCGATCGCCGCCAGCGCCTGCTCTTCCTTGGGCATTTCCACAAAGCCAAAACCGCGGGACTTAGCGCCGTTTTTCTCCATGACAATAGAAACCCCGGCGACCTCCCCGTAATTCCGGAAGATCTTGCGCACATCGGCTTCCGTCGCCTCAAATAATAAATTTCCCACAAAGATATTCATCGGTTTTTAAAGGTATTCTATCACAACATTGGCAATAATCTACGGAAATTACTCTGCGGAGGGGAATCAGGGCGCGATTATCCTATCCGATAAATTTTTTTACTTTACTCAACAGCTCCTCCGGGTCAAAGGGCTTCAATACACAATCGTCAGCCCCCATTTCCTTGACTCTGGCGGGGATACTAGGGCGGACAGCGCTGGCGGTAAATAAGATAACCGGGATATTCTTAAATTTATCGTCGGATTTGAGAATTTTGCAAAGCTCATCTCCCTGCATTTTAGGCAAGAGTAAATCCAGCAATATTAAGTCGGGGATGTCTTTCTGCAGGATAGCCAGCGCTTCCTCAGCATCAATTGCCGGGATGATTTCGTATCCCAAATGCTTTAAGCGGACTGTCGAAACCTCCATAATATCCGGCTCATCGTCAACCACAAGTATCTTTTTTGCCATATTAAAACCTCCGTTATTTTATCGGCAAGCTAAAATAAAAAGCCGCTCCCTTGCCGAATTCCGACTCCGCCCAAATATTCCCTTTATGCGCCTCGATTATTTCTTTACAAATAGCCAGCCCCAGGCCGGTTCCGCCCATCCGCCTTTTTAATTGCGTGAATTGCTGGAATAGCTTCGGGAAATCTTCTTCTTTAATGCCCGGACCCGTATCTTTAACCATAACCTGAATAAAATCATCTTTCCTGTCCGTGGCAATAATAATCCCGCCCTTTTCCGTAAGCTTAAGGGCGTTGTTTACCAGGTTTATTAAAACCTGGATAATTTTGTCCTTATCGAATCTGATCCAAGGAAGGCCATCGCCAAGCCGAAGTTCAAAAGACAGGCCTTTCTTCTTAGCTAAAAGCGCCATCGTACCCTGCACGCCCCCGACGATCTCATTGATATCGCCATCCTCCATCTTAAATTCCATTTTTCCGGATTCAAACTTCTGAAAATCCAGGACCTGGAAGATCAGGCGGTCCAGGCGGTCCACATTATTTTTAACTATGCCCAAATACTTCATCTGCTCCGCGTTAATCTCGCCTATTTCTTTATCTAAAACCAGAGAAACCCCCTCTTTAATCGCGGCAAGCGGCGTTCTTAATTCGTGAGAGACCATGCCGGTAAACTGCGCCCTGACGCGCGATGCCTCCCGCAGGTCATCCATCATATGCAGCATTGCCCTCTGCATGCGGATCAAATTTTTATCATATTCTTCCAGGTCTCTTTCTTTCTTCTCCAAGTCGCTGATAAATGCCATGATCTGGCGCATATCCCTGGCCACGCCAACAATACCGGTAATTTTGCCGGTTTCCCGCATTACCGCGCCGCTAAAATCCACAGGGATCTTTTTGCCTTCTTTAGTAAGAAAGGCCAGGCCGATATTATACGCCGCGCCGTCATCGATTATCTTTTGAATATGCTTCTGCGGCACCCCTTCTTCCTGAAAAAAGATTTTCTCTACCGGCTGGCCGACAAGCTCAATTTCTTTGTAGCCCAACAGGTCTAAAACGGCCTTATTTACCGAACGGAGCGTATTGTCTAAATTGACTACGATCAAGGCATCTACCATTGAAGCAAGAATACTCTGTGAATACGCTTTTTGGCTTACCAGCAAATCCTCCCTTTCTTTTATACTCGCTGACATAGCCTGAAAAGAATCGGCCAGCTCTTCTAGTTCATCGCCGGTTTTTACTCTGACAGAATAACCTAAATCTCCTTTTCTAATCTGATCGCTGGCTTTTTTAAGGTTCTCTATAGGCAGAAAAATCTTGTTGCCAAAGATAAATCCAAAAATGGGCGCTAAAACAAACAAGAGAATTGCTAATCCCGCGGCTTGAAACATAAGCCGGTATAAAGGCCAAAACGCCTCTTGGGTATTTTGCGCGATAAAAACCCACCAAACTACCCCTCGTTTTAAAAATAAAGGATATCTAACTTCCGCGAAAGCGCTAAAAATCCTCTCCGGATGAATATTCGACCTGGCAATAATCGCATGGCGGGTTTTACCCTGTAAAATCTTCTGAAACTCTTTATCCGGCAAAAACTGCTTACTTAATGGCTTGATCCCTTCATGCGATATAATATAGCCCTTTTCGTCCAGTAAGATGGCGCAGCCGGTGCGGCCGAATTTAAAATCGGCCAAAAAATTAAACAGCAGCTGGATATTGATTATTGCTTTGGCTACGCCGATCGCCTGGCCGTCATCGTCTTTTATGGGAAGCGCGAAAGTCATCCCCAAGGTATTACTGGACTCATCAAATTCTATATCCCCTACAAAAACTTCGCCTTTGCCTCCGGCAAAAGCATTTTTCCACCAATCTTCGTCTGCCTGATAAAAATCACTGGTCTTGCCGGAAGCAGCAACCAAACCGCCGAACTTATCGCTGATAAATAATTCAGCCATTTGCTTATCGGCTTTACATTTGTCTTTTAATTCTAAACTGGCTTCCGTTTCCAGGTATCCCCTTACCAACGGGCTGTCCTGATCAGCCTTAATCCATTGCCTGTCCATCTCCGCCATAAATCTCTGGATATCCGCGAGAGTCATTTTTTGATAACGGCTATTACTTTCCTTAAGCACTTTTTTATAGTACTTACTGTGTGTTATTACCCCCTCAAGATAGACAACCTCTTCATCAATTCTCTGCACGATATTAGAAGCCAGGATATCGGCGATTTTCTCATAATCGCTTCCAATATTATTCTTTAATAAATTAAAAGCGGAAAAATACCCCAGCAAAAGCCCGACTGCCACAACCGATAAAGTTGCCAGGGCAATAAAAAAAACGATTTTCCGCCTGATGCCGAATTTAAATTTCATTTTGCCTTTAATTTTCCCTCAAGCTCTTTAATCTTCTTTTCCAGCGCTTCCATCTTCAATTCCCTGTCCACGGCAAATTTATTAAACCGCTCCAAATCCTGCATCTTATTTTTTAATTCATCCTGCATCTTTTTGCTTTCAGCGATATTACGAATATTGCATTGCATAACTTTTGCCCGATTGATTAAAAAAACCTCCGCGTCTATATCCGGGCCGTTTTTGGTTTTTATCGGCGTGTCTTTATAATGGATTACGCCGTCTTTTTCCAGTCTTGCCAGCGTCTCTTGAAAATCCTTATAATCCCTGGTCGCGCCGATTTCCCAGAGTTTCTTTTCCAAAAACTCCTCCGCAGTATAACCTAATAGCCCCTGAATAGAAGGGTTGGAATTAAGAATATTTCCCGCGGCTTTATTAATCAACAACAACCCGTCTTCCGATGTTTCAAAGGCCCGGCGGAAACGCTCTTCCGACTCCCGCAACGCTTCCTGTAAATGCTCGCGCTCGGTAATATCTTCAATGGCTAATAAGATCAGGTCATTCTCTCTCGTCCCTATCGCTATTATCGATGACGCTTCTTTAGGAACGCGCAACTGACAAGCATTCAGGCGCATTACCCGCTCGCCGATTTGCTCAAATTTATGCTTAACTTCATAATCTTTCACGGATTTTTTTTCCAGCACAATTTCTTTTAGCAGCTGAAGCAGTTTAGGAATATTCCATTGCTTATTGCCTAAATCAGGGAGCATCTGGCCGATTGTATCTTTTTCTGTAACCTTAAAGGTAGCGCAAAAAGATTCATTAACAGAGATAACCCGTAAGTTTTTATCCAAGACCAAAAATGGCTCTCTTAACGTGGCAATAATGCTATTGGCATATTCCAATAGCGCCTCAATTTCTGGCTCAACTTTGCGTTTTTTATCTTCCATCTTTAAACCTCCCAAATCTCATCCGGCCTTTAATTTTTTCTCAAGCTCTTTTATCTTGCTCTCCAATTCTTCCATCTTCAGTTCCCTGTCCACGGAAAATTTGCTGAACTTTTCCAGGTCCCGCATCCTTTCCTTTAACTCCCCTTCTATCCTCCTGCGCTGGCTTATTTCTTTTTGCAATTCGGTATTGGCCTTAGAAAGTTCCGCGGTGCGGACCTTGACGCGCAATTCTAATTCCGCGTACGACTCTTTCAACGCTTCTTCCAGTTTTTTGCGCTCGGTAATATCACGGCCTTCAGGAATCATAAAAACAACTTTACCGGATTCGTCCTTTACCGGCTTAAGAGAAAAATCAATATAACGCAGGGCTCCGTCTTTGGCCAGATGAGTGGCCTCAAAACGCACAAATTCTCCTGCCGCTGCCTTCTTTATGGACTCGCGCAGCTTTTGCTGCAGCTGGCTGGAATGCGTCCACCATGGTGTTTCCCAAAAAGGCCGGTTGAGAACTGACATAATTTCAACTCCGGCAAATTCTAACGCCGCCTTATTCGCTTCTATTAAAATACCGTCAGTAGTCATTAGCCCGATAAATTGAAAGGTCTGGTCAAAGACCGCGCGGACCTTGAGCTGGCTATCCCGTAAAGACGCTTCGGTTTTTTTCCACCCGGTAATATCGCGGATAAACACAAAGAGCATGCCCCCTTCTACTGCCGCGTAATTAACCGTTACTTCAACATCCAGAATCTTGTTATCTTTGCACCTATGCTTGGTTTCAAAGCGGTCATAGCCAACCTCTTTTATCTTTTGAATGCGCTTTTTAATTTCTTCCGGGCCTTCTATCGCTTCTATATCCGCAATCTTCATTTTTAACAGCTCAGCAAGATCATAACCCGTCATCCGGCAATACGCGCTATTTACATCCAGAAAATTGCCGTCCTTATCTATGATCCAAAAACCATCAGTTATGGTCTCCAGGACAATTTCATACTTTTCCTTCAAAGGCCCATGCCCTAATCCATCCCGCGGCTTCTCGATCATATTGCCTCCTCCCTAAAACAAAAAACTCAAGCCTTGTGCGAATAGGCACAAAATGCTTGAGCAGAAATTAACAGGGGCTGCAGAATAATTATTTTACTTAACTGCTTGCCTATCTTCGCTTACTTACTTTTTTATTTATTATACATTAACAATTAATAAAAAGGTATAAATAAAATAAAGAATAAAAATTATTTTCTCCTGGGCATTTTTTCTTATTATATAAAAAAAACTAATCAAGGCAAAGCATATAGAGAGAACTAAAACCTTGGCTTGCGGGAACAGATAATGCAAAAAATACGGCACCAGGCAATAACTTAAGAATAACAAAAAGGCGATTACACTGCGGCCGGTTTTATTCCCTAATAATACCGGCAGGGTCGCCACTCCGGTCCGTTTATCCCCTTCAATATCCTTAAGGTCCTTGACATTCGAAGCCAGGGAAAAAATCACAAAAATCGGCCAGAAGAAATTAGCGTTTGAGCTTAACGCCGCCTCATTTAAGACAAGTGCGTTATTGCCGACCGCGAAAGCAAATACCGCCTGCATCCCGATAATCAAAGCGGAAAGCGGGAAAAAACGTTTTAAACGCAGCGGCGGGGCGGAATAAAGATAATAGAAAGCGATAAATAAAAGCGTGATCATTACACATTGCGCGTTAACCCAGAAGGCGAAAAGCAGGCTGAACGCAAGATAAACATACCCGATCACAAGGTACTCATTTTTATCCAGAATCTGCGTGATCAGCGGCCTTTGGGCATTGGAAACTTTGTCGCATTCAATATCAAAGATATCATTGGTAACTACGGAAAACTGAAAAGCAAAAAAAACTGCCAAAATGGCGCCGGCAGCGCGGATCAGCATAAAAAGGTCCTGCAGCGGATAACGCAGGCAATAAACCAGCACCCCCAATAAACACAAAAGCCCGTAGTGTATCGAACGCGCCGCCCGCATATTCCTCAGGACAGCCAGAAATTTATTCCGGTTGTAGCGCCAAAGCCAAATCAGCGCCAAAATACAAGTAGCCAGCAGCTGCAGCAGGACTACGGCATTTTCATCGATAACCCCTTCGGGAAGCGGGAAATTTTTGATCTGAAAGAATGTTATCGCTGCCGCCAATAATTTAAATACTTCAATTAATACGGCCGGGATCGCGACATAAAAAACACAAATGACATAGATCAGCATTGCCCCGAGAAAAGAAGGAATAAATTTCCGGCGTTTCAAGAATATGTACCCGAAAGAAATAAGCGTAATCAGCGAAATTTCCAAACGGATACTGCAGGGAAGCTCTGCGATCGGATAAGACGGATCAGAAAACCGCAAGAGGCTCAGCCATAAATTATCGCTTATATAGCCGTAGGTAATTTTGCTTTTGGTCAGCAGAATTGCCAGAGAATCAAGGATGACCGGCAGGAGAATAATAGAAAACGGGATCAGGCATATCTTGGATACCTTCTGGATACTGGTTTTGGCGGAAAAATGCAGGATGATGATGATAAAAAGCAATAAAGAAATAAAAAACACCTGCACATGCAGCAGGTGAAACGCGTCCGGAAAGGCGAAATGGCGGGTGCTGATGAAACATTCGATCCCGTCGCGCACAAAAATAATAAAAAGGGCGGTGGCCAGCCATAACCCAAAGCCATAAGCAAGATTTTCGTAGCGCTCGATGAATTTAAGTATTTTATCTGCGCCTTTGCGCATTAAATACCCCGTATCATAGTAAGGGCCCTGCCTTCCTTGCCGCTTTCCAGCTCTTGCAATGCCTCTCTTGCCGCCAGCAGCCTATTCATTTCGCCGGGATCCCCTTTGGCTAATTCAATGTATTTCCTGAATAACGGAATCGCCTTTTGATCTTCTTTTACGCGGCAATGATAATAAGCCATCCAGTAATAAGGAAGCGGAAAATCCGGTTCTATCTCTGCTGATTTTTTTAAATAACTATACCCTTCCTGATTATTTATATTCAATAAACCTAAATAATACCAGGAAAGATAAAGCTGATCGTCTGATTTTACCGCTTTGCTAAGATAAAGCTGGGCGCCGGCTAAATTCCCCTCTTTAAAACTATCCAGCCCGATCGTCTGAAAAAGCTTGGCGTCGGCTTGGGGCGTTCGGTGAAAATTATACTCCACCGGCGGCTCATGCGGCTTGTAAGGCTCAGGCTTGGGCGCGCGTTTTTTAAACAGGCTGCATCCGCTGGCCAGCATTACCAAAATCAATATATAAATTAGCCTTTTCATTGTTTTAATTATACCACTTATATCTCCGGATAGCCATCTTACTCCTTCCAAATAACCTTGGCCGGATTGCGCAAGGGTATCCGGCTATAGCGGTATTTCGAATACCCGGCCATCAACGCGGCCCCCGCTGCGGCGCGCAAGGACAATCCGACAAATTTTCTTGCTTCGATTGAGAAATTGACCGCCATATGCACATATCCCGCCCAGCAGGCGCCGAGGCCGAGGCCAAAGGCCGCCAGTTCGAGGTAGGCCGCGGAGATCGTGCATGACTGCGGAACCATCGGGTCATCTTTTAAACCATAGGCAATAATTAAACAAGGGGCGCTCCGGCAGATCCGGTCCTCTCCATTTTTCCAGGATTCAATCAGGCGTTCGAAATGCAATGACTCGGCTAGATCGGACTTTTCCTCTAAAAGCTTTTCCATCCACTTTACCGTCAGCCCTCCCAAATCATGGACTTTATCTTTGCCCGCGACTACTGCCCAATTAACCGGCTGGCGGTTAATCCCCGAAGGAGCATAACGGGCGATATCCAAAAGTTTCTCTATAGTTTGTTTTGTTACCGGCTCATCTTTATAAACACGAATTGAACGCCGGCCCTTAAGCAGCAGCTCAACTTGTTCCGCGCCGGGCAATTTGGAATGATCCAAGCGCAAAGAATCCTTGATATCCATTGTTGAGAGTTTTATTGACCCGGGAGGGCAGAAAGCAAAACAGTGGCCGCAATTAATGCAGAGTTCGCCGCCGCCGGGAATAAATTCCGGCACGCGCTCTTTTTCGTTCATGCGCAGGATCTGCAGCGGACAGATCTCTACGCACCTTCCGTCACCCTTACAAGTTTTTTTATCGACTTCAATAGTGATCATATTTAATGCAGCCCCAGCACCCTTTCGGCATTCTTATAAGCTATTTTTTCAAGATCAGGCTTATCCACCGGAAGATGTTTCAAAAAATCAACCGCAACCTTATTTGATTCATTCGGCCAGTCCGCCGAAAATAAAATATTATCTACTCCGATCGTGCTTATCGCGCATAAAACCGACGGAGCTGAAAAATTACCGCTGGTAGTCACAACCATATTTTCTCTCATATAGTCCGCCGGAGATTTTTTTAATTTCTTTTCTTTGGCATAAGCCGACAAACGGCTATTCATCCTATCAAGGTTATAGGGGATCGATTCGCCCAGATGCCCGAGGATTATTTTCAATTTCGGGAATTGGTCAAACACTCCGGCAGTAAGCAAACGCAGAAAATGGCAGCTGGCATCCACCATAAAACCCCATTCCGGGCCGGAGAGCTCTTCCCTGCCTTTAAAATATGTCTGCATCATTGCCGGAAGAGGAAAAAGCGGGTGGATATAAATCGGCGCGTTATGCGCTTGGGCGCATTCCAAAACAGGCCAATATTTTTCGTTATCCAGAAACTCTCCGTTAATTGTTCCGCAGACGAACCCGCCGACAAAACCAAGATTAGTCAATGCCCGTTCAAATTCCGCGACCGCTGCTTTAGGATCTGTAAGCGGCAATGCCGCAAAAGCGGCGAATTTCGCAGGATATTTTTTAACAGCTTCGGCAGCTGCATCATTAGCCTCGGTCATGATTCGAATGGCTGTTTTAGCATCCGGGATCTGGCCGCCGGAAAACGAAAGCACCTGCATATCTATACCGGCCTCATCCATAGCGGCAATACGGCCTTCTCCTAAATCTAAGTACGCCTTGTCAACATCCCCGCCGATAAATTCAGCCGATGTCTGCATGGTGTACTTAGCCCCAGAGGGGATATTAACGCCAAGATCCAATAAGCTTTGCGTATAAAATCCTTCTTCCAACGCGATAATTTTCATAATCCATCCCCTATCAGTTACCTTATCGAAGAATCCTTGATTGGTATAATCCCCAAAACGCGGGCGCTCTGAACATTAACAATATTATAGGCTTCGTCTTCTTCTTTTTCCGAATCAAACTTGCCTTTGCTTTCTTCGTACTGCTTACCGCCTTCTTCTATCGCCTCTTCCAGGGTTGACTGCCCCAACAAAGTCGTCTCGATATAAATTTTCTCTTTGCCGTCTTCGTCCAAACTAACAGAAACCAGCATATGCCCGGGCAGCTCAATCAAGCTCGCGTCCAGGCCAAGTTTGCGGAAAATTGACGCCATCAACACCGAACCGTCAACACAATTGGCTTGAGTATAATTAATACTCTCTCCTAACTGCCTGACATATTGGCTGGCCAGATACGGGTTATCATCATCCGCGCTAGCAGTCATAGTGCTATAATGTATGTTGCGGCGCTGCAAAGTATCCCAAACCGCTTCAATCTCGGCCATCAAACTTTCCTTATCCCCGGAATACCCGGAAAAGCTATCCACCTTTTTAGCATCCATGGCCTCTTTGAGTATCTGGCTGATAAAAGGATGGTTCTCGTTAACGTAGGCGGCAAAGAAATAAGAAATATCGCGGACATTGCCCGCAGAATCAACGAAGTTATAAACACATTCATTAACCGAACGGACCTGCACGCGCACGGTCTTCTCCGGCTCTTTATTCTTACCGATCGTAACTTTAAAACTTAACATTTCCGGGACAGTCTGCCTAACCAAAAGAAGTTTTTCATAATCATATTTTAGGTCCGGATAAAGAAAATAAACTTTGCCTTTATCCGCTAAGGTGGCGGACAAAATGCTGGGCTTGATAAAGTTCCCGCCGGATATCTCTACGGTTACCGGGCAATTTGCCTGGCTGCCGCGCACAGCGATGCCAATCGTCCCCCATTTGTCCCCGATATGCTGCGGGTCATCCCAAAGCCCTTCTTTTATGGTCGCAGTACTAATCACCAAAGAAGGATAAATATTTTCCCCCAATTCAAATAACGGTTCCCATTTACCCGGCGCCAGTTCAGGCGGCTTGCGCTGCGGGGCAGCGTCCTCCGGCTTTTCCTGTTCGCAATGGACAATAGCAGCCGGCGCCAAAGAAAAAAATAAAAAAACAAATAATAGAAAATAATTTAGCTTCTTCCTCAAATAAAACATACTGCCTCCCGATGATTATTTTCTAAAACAAATGCCGGATGCCTGACTATAAGCTTCAAAGCCTTCTTAAGCAGTTTCTTGCCTGCCGCCTGGCGATGCCAGGGTGACGCTCCGGATGGATGCGGCAAGGCAATAACATCAAATTGATAACCGGCTTTTGTTGTTGTAAATTTGCGGCCGATGATCTGGTCAAGCTTTTGCAAAGGGAGAAATTGCGCAATCGCTAATTTCCCCACAGGGATAACTAAATCCGGTTTTAGAATGGCCAATTCGCGATTAAGCCACGCAGAGCAATTCGATATTTCTTTTGGTGACGGCACGCGGTCTCCGCCAGTAGATTTTTTCCCGGGAAAACACCGGCACACTGCCGCCATATATATGGAAACGCGGAATTGTTCTTCGCTTACTCCCGCGGCTTGATTAAACCAACGGAAAAGCGTCTTGCCTGCGGTCCAGGCAAACGGCCGGCCCAATTTCGGTTCTTTGTCCCCCGGCGCCTGCCCCACCAGCAAAACTTTGCTTACCACTGCCCCTCCGCTCACCACCGGAGGATGCATCCCCGGGCACATCCGGCACTGCCGCAGTTTCTTGACATGCCTGATAAGTTTTGCAGCGGTAGGCGTCAAATCTTCTTTAAATCTTTATTTAAGAAAAAACTCAATATCGTCCGGATTACCACAATCGCCCCTAATATCCCTAAACTGCCCCAGGTAGGAGTAATAACGGTCTTGATAATATCGCCGGCGATAAAAAATTCCAAACCCAAAACCAGATAGCTCCCCAGGACAATACGAATAACTTCATTCAATTGCACTACCTTGCTTCCGTTGGCAATCTCTTTTTTTAAAAATTGCGACAAGGAAAGGGTTACGCCCCAAATAATTACCAAAGCGCCGATTATATTTAACAAAAGGCTGATATCACCAAGAACACCGTGTAAGATATCCATCATATTGACGTTCCTCCTTTTCTTAAAGATGACCTAATTTATTCTACCCCGTTTTAATGGCGATTTCAACTCTAAAAGCCTGCAGATTTAACGGAACCGGCAGGCGCCTTAACGGATTATTCTTCCGAGAGGACTTTTTCAAAATGCTGGTAATCTTTCAAGGACTTCCAGCGGCCTCCCCAGGTCCAGCCCAAACGCGTGAAAGTTTTTACTATTGGAGAATCCTCGCTAAGCGTCCCGGGCTTGCGCGTATCATATACCGCGCCGGGCGGCAATACGATATCGCCCTTAATATAAGGGTTCTGCACGGGATTAATATCAATAGCAAAACCGTAGGCATGCCGGGAAAGCGATTTACCGCCGGTTACCGTGCGATAGTTAAACGCGGAAGTATTGTTGGAAAGCATGGAAAGTT
>JAKAMF010000089.1 GCA_021813045.1 bacterium
CCGTCATCGATAATAACAACGGCTAAACCCTGTTGCTTAATCTGACGGATAATTTCTTTGATCGCCCCGGCTTCATTATAAGCGGGGATCAGCGCGCAAATTTTCATTCTATCCAAAACCTCCGGAACATATACCACTGCTCTGGGTACTGGCGGATATACTCTTCTATCACAGACTTATAGGCATTGGTCAAGCTTAAAACCGTGGCCCCGTTAACCGGTTGAATCGGTTTCTCAATCTTAAAAACAAAGGTATCGTCTTTTTGGCGGATAAAAAGCGTTGGCACAATACAAGCTCCGGTTTTTAAAGCTAAAACGGCCGGCCCCTGCGGGAATAAACACGGCTTACCGAAAAAATCAGCAGTAATGCCTTTTTCGCTAAAATCACGGTCTCCCACCAAACCAAGCAGTTTGTTCTCCGATAATTTCCTTAAACACTGCCGCGCGGCCCTGCCAAAAGGAATCACCTGGACATTCTTTGAATTCCTCTGACGGTTAAAAAAATCATTTACCCGCGGGTCTTTGTGCTCCAAGGCCACTGCCCAAAAAGGATACCCTAAATACCCCATTACTGCCGCGCCTAACTCCCAATTACCCAAGTGCGCGGATAAAACAATTACCCCTTTGCCCTGCTTAAGCAGCTCGTCAAAATAATGCAGGTTTTCTAATTTAACGTATTTATCAATGAACCTTTGGTCAATCTTGTCCATGCGGAAAAAATCAACCAAATACTTGGCGAAATTCCGGCACACCTGGCGCCGAATTTTAAAAATTTCTTTATCCGGTTTATCCGGAAAAATAACTTTTAAATTCCCCCCGATAACCCGCCTGTCTTTATCCGCAAATAAATAATGCACATCGGAAAAAAATGCCGCCACTTTATAAGCGGCAGCCAAAGGGATATTGTTAACTATGATTCCGCCGATCCGATAAAGCGAATAATCAAACATGCGAAGGATTCAAGAGAAGCTCAGCAACATCAAGGCTGGCATTAGGCTTGGCTATCTTGCTGACTGACTCTGTCATAGCTGAAAATTTTTCCGGGTTAGCTAATATTTCGCTGACTGCCGCCCCCACCTCATCGGGGTCATCTATTTTAATTGCCGCTTTTTTAGCAATCAAATATGCCGTATTATTCGCTTCCTGTCCGGGGATCGGCTTAACAATAACCATCGGCAGTTTTTTTGCCAATGCCTCAGCAGTAGTGATCCCGCCGGGCTTGGTAATAATAATATCCGCGGCCGACATTAACTCGGAAACATTATTGGCATAACCATAAAGCAAAACTTTTTTATTTAATTTTTTAATTTTTTTCTGCAAGGACTTATGCAGTTTCTTATTTGTGCCGCAGACTACGATCTGCTGCAAATCAGCCGCCGTTTTATCCAATGATTTAATGATCGTCTTGATCGGCCCCAGGCCCTGTCCGCCGCCCATAACTAAGGCCGTAAAAGTATTTTCCGCCAGGCCCAGCTTATGCCGCACCGCCTGCTTAGAAAACGGCTGATTAAATTTATGTTCAAACGGGATACCGAATGATTTTATCTTTTGCGGGTCAACACCCTTGGCAATCAGGCGCTGGCCGACTTCATCGGAGGGAACAACGTAATAATTGATATCGTCATAAACCCAAAAAGAATGCGGGACATAATCAGTTAAAACCGCAATCAAAGGGATATCTATGCCGTAATTTTTTTTGTAGTCAGCGACCATGCCGCAGGGAAACGCCTGCGTGCAGCAGACCGCGTCCGGCTTATATTTATCAAAAAGCGCTTTAAATTTCGGAGAATTAAATTTATGGATCGCCTGCTTAATCTTTTCAACATTTTTCACGATCGCCGGATTGTCATATAAAAAATCCCAGACATGCGGCGTGGCCTTAATCACGCTCATATAAAGCCGGTTAATCACCTTCTCGGTAATCGGATTAGTGTAATTAAAAGCATTGATATTAAGGATCTTGGCGGAAGGAGAAATACTGTGAATTGCCTTTTCAATCGCAATAGTCGCGCTGTGATGCCCGGAGATTTCAGAAATATACATTAAAACAATGTTCTTTGACATTTTAAATCCTGTTTTCTTCGTATAATTTAAGGAATATTTCTACTACTTCGGGAGTCAATTGGGTCCCGCTAACGCGTTTGATTTCCTTGGTTGCCTCATCCCTGGTTAAGCCCTTGCGGTAAGGCCGGTCAGTGGTCATCGCGTCATAGGTATCCGCCACAGCGATAATTGCCGCAGTTAAAGGTATCTCATTGCCTTTAAGTTTTTCCGGATAACCGGAGCCATCATATCTTTCATGGTGGTATTTTACGCCTAAGACCGCCTCATCTAATTCGCGGATCGGCTGTAAAATTGCCGCGCCGACCAAAGGATGATCATTCATTACCTTGCGCTCATCCTGGTCTAAAGGACCCTGTTTATTTAAAATTGATTCGGGAATGCCGATTTTACCGATATCATGCAGCAGGCCGGCAATATGTAAATTCTCTAAAAATTTAGTGTCGATAACTTTTTTCCCGGCTTCCGCCATCCGCTTGGCAATTTCCAAGCTTAAGTTCGTAACCCGGTTAGTGTGGCCATGGGTATAGTGATCCTTGGCGTCAATCGCCGCCGCTAAGGCAATTGTGGTATGAATAAATAAGCGGTGCTTTTTTTCTAATTCCGATTCTAACTCGGTGAAAAGCTGGGCATTGCGTATAGCCATGGCCACGTCCGAGGCCAGGGCGATAAAAAAATCCAATTCCTCTTGCGCAAAATCACGGTTATTGGTCTTTTTGCCTAAGAATAATAACCCCAAAAGGTCATCGCGAAAATAGCTGGGGATACAAACTACCGCCCCAAAAATCTCCATCTGGTATAAGGCGCTATTCAACAAATCGCGCAGCTCAAGCGGAATCCTGCTCCGAGCTAAAACCTTTTTTGCTTTATAATAATTAAACGCCGGAGTATCAAAAATCTCCCGGTCCTTTTTCTGGCTGAAAAACCTGATCAACGGATTTTCTTTGGATAACCGCGCGAAACCGGTGGGAATTTTGATCCCTGACGGTCCGCGAGAGACCGTAAGCACATAAGAATCATTTTCCTGATGATAAAGCAGGATGCCGGCGTGGCTGACTTTCACCTTTTGCATGATCATGCGCACGATCATCTTAATCAGAGTATCCGGTTCGTGCACCAGGATCATGCTCTTGGCCGCGGCCTCCAGCTCTTTCTTATAATCGATCTTTTGAAAACGCCTAAGCATTTATTTTAAATTAAGGTTGGCTAAGACAATTTTTTCCAGTTCGTGGAGCTCCAGCGGCTTGTGCACATAATCCAAAGCGCCCAGATCTTTGCACATCTGACAGGTGTTATTCTCTTCCGGCTTTCTGCCGGTAACCATTACTACTTTAACATCCTTATCTTTTTCCTTGAGAAGCTTTAAAGTCTGCACTCCGTCCATCCCGTCCATTTTAATGTCTAATAATATCAATTCCGGCTTCTGGCTGGTAAATTTCTCCAAGGCCTCCTCACCGCTGGAAGCAGTATCAACCTCAATCTTGCGCTTGCGGAAAAAATTAGCGGCAAATTCCCTGACATCCTGCTCGTCATCAACAATTAATAATCGCGCCATAAAAACCGCTCCTTTGATTGCTATTTTAAAAATCCTTGGCTAAATTTGTTAGAAGTTATTATATATTATATCGAAAAATTAGTAAAGCCAAAAGTCGCTTATTCGTACTGCTATTATATGGCAGCGGCTGCCGCAGGCTGTCCCTCGCGGGGACGCTTGGATTGCGGCGGGTCCTGCCTGCCGCTTATTTCTTTCCAGCCGCCACCCGCTGCTAATCTTCTAATGCTCGCTAAAGAGCAAAAGCTAAAATTAATCTATTAGCTTAAATGAATCTGCCCGGTTTCAAGCGAATGTTGATTTTTAGCCAAAAAGGCGAATAATTTCGGGAATCCCCGTGGGAGCACCGCCGCAGGCGGGGCGACCAACACGGGGACGGCGAAG
>JAKAMF010000090.1 GCA_021813045.1 bacterium
CTGGAAGGCGAAGAAGCGGGAATAAAAAATATTACACTTTTGATCGAGGGCAGTTATGCCTACGGTTATTTAAAGGCGGAGAGAGGGGTGCACCGGCTGGTGCGGATTTCGCCTTTTGATGCCAATAAGCGCCGGCATACTTCATTTGCTTCGGTAGATGTCATCCCGGAAATCGAGGATGATTCGGAAGTAAAGATAGAAGATAAGGATTTGCGGATTGATGTTTATCGTTCTAAAGGCGCCGGCGGCCAGAGTGTGAATACCACGGATTCCGCGGTGCGTATTACGCATATCCCTACGGGAATTGTCGCGCAGTGTCAGAATGAGCGCTCGCAGCTGCAGAATAAACAGTCGGCGCTGAAAATCCTGCGCAGCCGGCTTTATGAGCTGGAGCTGGAAAAAAGAGAAGCCGAGCTGGCTAAACATGCCCAGGAAAAAAAGAAAATAGAATGGGGAAGCCAGATCCGTTCTTACGTGATGCATCCATATACGATGGTCAAGGATCACCGCACGGATTTTGAAACCGGCGATGTTAACAGCGTAATGAACGGGAAGTTAGACGGTTTTATCGAGGCATATTTAAAAATGCAGAAAGAGAAAAAATAATGTTAGGCTTTATCAGGAATTCAATTTTGGCCAGCCGGCAAAACGCGATTAAGTCAAAATACCCGGATGTAAATATTAATTTGCACGCGGAGATGTCCGCGCCGTCTATGCAAAGGATGATTTCTCTGGCCAAGATTGTCAACCAGGTCAATGCTTTAGAGACGGAGATCAGCGCTTTAAGCGATCAGGCATTGGCGAGTAAGACGCAGGAATTTAAAGCGCAAATTAACCAGCGCGCCAGCCAGCTGGAACCGGAAATTAAGGCCTTGGAAGAGCAGTTGCTTTCTGTGGCTATCCCCGAAGAAAAAGAAAGAATCAAAGAAAGATTAAAACTTACCCGCAATAGAATTTTTGCGGATATACTTGCTCCGGCTTTTGCCGTAGTGCGCGAGGCTTCCAAGCGTACAATCGGCCTGCGCCATTTTGATGTACAGATCGCCGGCGGGATTATTTTGCATGAAGGCAGGATTGCGGAAATGGCCACCGGAGAAGGGAAGACGCTGGTGGCGACACTGCCGGCTTATTTAAACGCGCTTTTAGGCAAGGGTGTGCATGTGGTCACGGTTAATGATTATCTTGCCCGGCGCGACTCGGAATGGATGGGCCCGGTTTATGAATTTTTAGGGCTTTCTGTGGGCGTGATCCAGCATGAAATGTCGGATGAGCAAAGAAAAGCCGCTTACGGTCGCGATATTACCTATGGCACGAATAACGAATTCGGTTTTGATTACCTGCGCGACAATATGAAATATTCCATGGAAGATGTGGTGCAGCGTCCGTTTTATTTTGCCATTGTTGACGAAGTCGATTCTATTTTGATCGATGAAGCGCGCACGCCTTTGATTATTTCCGGCCCGGCTGAGGAATCAACCGATAAATATTATACCGTGGACAGGATCGTTCCGCGTTTAAAAGGCAAGATGATCTTGGAAAAAGACGAGATCGACGCCAAACATAAAGGCGTTGATTTTGCTAAGGGTTTTGATTATATCGTTGATGAAAAAGCACACAGCGCTTATTTAACCGAAGAAGGCGAGGGCAAGGTTTGTTCTCTGCTGGGAATTCCCAGCCTGCACGATATGGAAACCATGGAATGGCGGCATCATATTATCCAGGCCTTGCGCGCGCATAAGCTTTATGAGAAAGACGTGGATTATGTGGTGAAAGACGGAGAGGTAATCATCGTTGATGAATTTACCGGCAGGATGATGCCCGGCCGCCGCTGGTCCGACGGACTGCATCAGGCGGTTGAGGCCAAAGAAGGGATGAAGATCGAGCGGGAAAATCAGACCTTGGCCACGATTACTTTTCAGAATTATTTTCGGATGTACGAGAAGCTCGCCGGGATGACCGGCACGGCTTTTACCGAGGCCACAGAGTTTAAGTCAATTTATGCTTTAGATGTGGTAACCATTCCGACTAACCGCAAATTGGTGCGCAATAATTACGCGGACCGGATCTATAAGACCGAAGCGGAAAAATTTGAAGCGGTAATCGAAGAAATTATTGAATTATATAATCTCGGCCGGCCGGTTTTAGTCGGTACGATTTCTATCGAGAGGTCAGAGCGCTTATCAGAAATGCTCAAACGCCGCGGGATAGCCCACCAGGTTCTCAATGCCAAATACCATGAAATGGAAGCGCAGATCGTTGCTCAGGCCGGCAGGTTCCGGGGTGTTACTATCGCCACTAACATGGCCGGCCGCGGAACGGATATCCTGCTCGGCGGTAATCCTGCTTTTATGGCCAAAAGCATGATTCAGCAAAAGATTAAAGCCGATGGGGCGGATCATCAGGAAGAATATAAAGAGCTTCTGGAGAAATACAAAAAAGAAACATCTATCGAGCACGATAAGGTGGTTGAATTGGGCGGTTTGCATGTTTTAGGCACGGAGCGGCATGAGGCACGCAGAGTGGATAATCAGTTGCGCGGACGCTGCGGACGCCAAGGCGACCCCGGCTCGTCGCGTTTTTATGTTTCTTTGGGCGATGAATTGATGCGGCTTTTTGGTTCGGACCGTCTGATCAGTATGATGGATAAATTGGGTTTGGAGAAAGGTCAGGTAATTGAGCATCCCTGGGTAACCAAATCTATCGAGATCGCTCAGCGCCGGGTTGAACAGCATAACTTTGAGATCCGCAAGCAGCTCTTGGATTACGATAACGTAATGAATAAGCAAAGAGAGGTAATTTATACCCAGCGCCGGGATATCCTGGAGGGCGCGTCTTTAAAAGAGCATATCGGCGGGATCATGGAAAAAATAGTTGAAGAGATGGTCGGACTTTACGCTAATAAAAATGTTGACCCGGTTGGCTGGGACTTGGCCGGGTTGGCCGCGGCAATAAAATTAAAATTTGGCATTGAGGCAAGTCAAATAGAGAATTCCGGCAGGGATTTGCAGGAAACAATTTTAAATTTAGTCAATACCGCTTATAGCCAAAAAGAGTCCGCGATCGGCGAAGGCCTGATGCGGCATTTGGAACGCATGGTCTTTTTGCAGATTATCGACGCCAAGTGGAAAGATCATCTTTATGCTATGGATTCCTTGCGTGAAGGTATCGGCTTGCGCGCCTATGGCCAGCGCGATCCCTTGATCGAATATAAGCGCGAGGCGTTTGAGATGTTTTCCCAGATGATCGCCGCGATTGAAGACGAAGCGGTAGAAATGGTCTTTAAGTTGCAGCCGCCGCGCAAGGAAATGTTCCGCGGGGTTTTTGAAACATCGCGGCAGGAGTTGGTGCATCCCGAGGCGCAAAAATACCAGCCGCAGGCTGATCAAGAAGGATCCGGTTTAGAAGAAGAATCTGCTCAAACTACAGCTAAGCCGCAGCCGGTTAAATCCGATCATCCTAAGGTCGGCCGGAATGACCCCTGCCCGTGCGGTTCCGGCCAAAAATATAAAAAATGCTGCGGAAAATAAGCCAAAAAATTAATCCCTATCTCTTAAGTATATTATCCGGAGTTGCTTTAAGTGCGCCTTTTAGCAATGGCAAGCTTTGGATTCTTGCCTGGTTTGGATTTTTACCGCTATTATTCGTTTTAGACAAAAAATCCCGCCGGCAGTCGTTTTTATTCAGCTATATCTGCGGCCTGGTTTTTTGGTGGTCGACAATTTACTGGCTGGTGAACGTTACTGCCTTGGGCACCGCGGTTTTAATTTTCTACCTGGCTTTGTATTTTGGTATTTTTGGTTATTTGATTAATTATTCCAAATCATTTTTTGCTTTTAACCGGCTGTTTTTTTTGGCCTGCGCCTGGGTAGTTTTAGAATATATCCGCAGCCATCTTTTTACCGGCTTTGGCTGGGCGCTTTTAGGCTATTCGCAATGCCTTAACT
>JAKAMF010000020.1 GCA_021813045.1 bacterium
AAAACTAACACTCAAAAAGCCCAAATGCATGACTATCTCTAAAGAACTGAAAATTTTGCCGAGCATTTGGCTCTCGCTGGTTTTATGAATGATTGTATTAGAAGCGATCATAATCGGAGCGATAAAAAAACCTAGTGCTATAGCCAATCCGGCAGCGATAAAAAAATACGGATGATTCTTAATCGTTACGGCAAAAACAACCAGCATTATACCGCTTAAAATCAAAGAAACAAACATTATTTTCAGCTGAGAAAAACGATGGCCAAACCTGCCATAAACCAAAGAACCGAGAAATAAACCGCCGCCCAAAAACATGCCCAAAAGCCCAAGGTCCTTAGTTGCCGAATGCAGGGTTTTCTGGACAAAAGTAATAATTACCACATAAACCGAACCTAAGGCCGACCAAAGCGTAAAAATTACTCCGGAAACAAAACGGATATTCTTATTCTTAATAAAATACACTATCCCTTCTCTGATTTCCTGAAATACCGACTTACGGATTACCTCTACTATTTCCCGGCTCACCTCTTTAAGTTTGACGGTTTTAGCGGCTTTCTTGGTGATCAAAAAAATCATGGTCCCGGAAATCAGAAAGCTCAAAGAATCCAGATAAAAACCGCTTTTCGCGCCCAGCCATTCTACGATCAAGCCGCTGACGCCCAAACCTAAAACCGCGGCGATCATTCCGGTAATATTTACCAAAGAATTAGCTAAAAGCAAATCCTTGCTTTCTACCAGCTCGGGGACAATCGACATCTTGGCCGGAACAAAAAACCGGCTGATCGAAAAAACTATGAAAATTACCAGATATATAGGTATTAAACTCTTAGTATAAAAAAGAAATAGCGGAATAGTTAAAACTAGCAGACAGCGTAAAAAGTCGCAAACATAAAGGGTGCGGCGCCGGTCCCACCTGTCCACATAAGCCCCGGCCAGCGGACCGATAAGAAACACCGGAATAATCGTAAAAGACAGGATTTTAGCGATTTCTATGCTTGAGCCGGGTGACCTCAAATAAACAAAACCGATTAAGGCCATCTGATCCAGCCGGTCGCCCAGTTGAGAGATGATTTGGCCAAGCCAAAGCAGAAAAAAATTGCGTTTTTTTAAAACTGAGGTGATTTTAGGCATTCACTAAAGTCAAAAAGAGCCGATGAGTGGGATCGAACCACCGACCCGCGCTTTACGAAAGCGCTGCTCTACCAACTGAGCTACATCGGCGTTAACTAATTAACAGCTTGTCTTCCAACAAGTTGTGTAAGGGCACGTCATTATCAATATCAGCGCTTGGGGCCTCAGGTGTCCAAATAGTGTCCATTTGCCTGTCCAGAATCTCTACTGCCCGCTTCTTATGGCTTGGCGACAAATGGGAATACCTCATGGTCATTTCAATAGACTTATGCCCCAAAAGCTCCTGCACTGTCTTTAAATCAACTCCCGACATTACCAGCTGCGAGGCAAACGTATGCCTTAAATCGTGGAAGTGAAAATTAATTATACCACATTTTTTTAAAGCTGTATCAAAAGATTTTCTGACATTGGCGTAAGGCCTACCGTCCTCTTCGCAGAATACATAAGGACTAGCCGGATTCTTAGGCACGGCAATAAGCGTCCTTTTGACTGTGTCATTTATAATTACTTCTCTGCGTTCGCCGTTTTTTGTTTCTAATAGATAGACAATACCACGCTCAATATCTATATTCTGCCACTTTAGCCCAAGTATTTCTGATTTACGCATACCCGTAAACACCGCTACGATAACTATGGGCCTAAGGTGTAAAGCACAGCTATCTATTAAACGTCTGATCTCTTCTCTTTCCAGATAACGGATGCGCTTATTATCTTCTTTAAGCAATTTTACCTTGCGGACTGGATTATCGTTGAATTTACCCCAAGAAATTGCCTTATTAAACATACACTTTAAACACGCCAGCTCTTTATTGACCGTTGCCGGGGCCACTGCTCTGATCCGCTCTGATTTATACTGTTCAATAGACTGTGGAGTTATTTCTGCTAATGATTTACCAGCAAAGCATGTACACAGGTGTTTAAGCAACCCAGCAGTTCTTTTAATTACCAAAGGCCTCTGGTTAACCCTAGCATGGAGCTGGAAATAAGTATCAGCAAAATGCTCAAACTTAACTTTTTGGTCCTTCTTTATGTCTAAAAACTTATTTTCCGCGATTTCAACCTTGCGCTTCCTCAAAACATTTTCTGCCAAGGCCTTACTCGACCCAACCACTTCCCTTTTGCGCCTACCATGTACATAATAATCTATATACCAATTCCCCTTCTTCTGGTATAAGCCCATTTTACGCCTCCCCTTTTGGATTAGCCTCTTTCTTATGTACTTTCAACCATTCGTCTACTGCGTTAATATCAAACCGAAGCAAGCTGCCCACCTTGTGATACGGAATCTTCCGCTGGTTAACCCAGGAATAAATCGTATTCTTGCTTATGCTTAAGTATTTTGCTAATGTATTTATATCTACAATCAACGGCCTACCCATTACTAAATCACCTCCCTTAAATTCACTATTAACTTGTTTAGGAGTAAATTTCTGCCCATTGTTTCTACTCTGAGCTACCAACCAACACTTTAACTTCGGATACCCAATAACCTTCTGCATAAAATCCTCCTTTTGCTTACTGTTAAGTCGCCAAAACCGCACGCTTGCAGGGTTCATTTTATAACCTATGGCTATCTAACTATTAACTGCGACTTTTAATGCTTTTTCATGGCTCTAGGATGGCCTTCTGACATTCTTCCACGCTTGCAGGGTTCGGCCTTTTATTTTTTGGCAAACCTTCCTGCTTACTTCTAAAAAAAGGACATATAATTACCTTAATCTGGGCCCACTGTTTACATTCATTTATGCATTGAGCGCATAACTTATTAACTCCTAATAACGGCATTTAGTACTCCCTTAAGAACCTATCGCGATGCCATGTCTTTTTCTTTAGGTACTTGTCAGTCCAATCAGGCTCTTTCTTAGGAGGTACTATCCACTCCTGCCAATTCTTAAACCAATTCGCACCGTTTTGGATATAACCCTGCTTAACAACATCACTGGCGCAATAATTATCTAAAGCTAAAGTAATGTTTTTAACATCTTCTTCTGTCTTGACGCTAGCTTCAAAGTACCGCCGTGCTTCTTCCTTACCGACCCTATTCGGGTACTTTTTCCAAAGAGATTCAAAATAAACAATATATATATTATTGTTTGTTTCTTTGTTAATTATATTGTTTGGGGTGACATTTTGGCACCCTTCCTTAGACATTCTGTCACCCATTACAGGCAAATTGTCAGGCTTTGATATATCTACAAAGGGTGACTTTTTGTCAGGCTTTAGCAGTACCCAATACTTAGAAGCGCTGCCCTTATACTTACCATTTTCTATACTGATATAGCCATTGGCCTTAAGAAACCTCTTGGCTCTCATAATTGTCTTTTTATCCACCCCTACTTCTGCCGCCAAGCGCATGTCGTCATAATAGAATGAGCCGTCTTTATCCAGCTTATCGTTCTTACTGAAGTATTCCTGTTTTCGCCACAAAAAAATCAACAATAGTCTATACGCTGGAGTAAGTTTTTTCATCTATCTCGCCACCTTAATAGCCACCCTATTAGTAATTTTTCCACCGAGCGCATCATATATCTGTATAATTGTAGCTTCACTTGATACAATTTAACAAAAAAAATTATCCTATTATTCCTGCGCGTCTCAAAATATCCTGCATAACCCTAGTAGGTTTATTTCTAGCATTTTCCCACCTATAAATCTGCATACGTGGTACATTCAGTTTCCTTGCTAATTCTTCAATAGACATATTATTATTGTCAATACGGTATTTCCTTATATGCAAGGCAATTTCTTCTTTGGTAAGCTCACCCTTATCTTTTCTCTGCTTTGCGATATACTTACCCATTGACGTTAAAATATTTTTAAACTCATCCATAGATAAAAGTATAACACTTGAATCTACATCTTGTCAAGTTATTTTTTAGCCCCTTACTCCAACTTCTTACAGTAACTATCCCGATAGTCCATTTTACAGAATGATTCTTGAGAAAACGTATATTCACCAAATTTCCTAATACAAGCGGTCTTGAGACTCTGTCTGAATGTCCTGCACCACCTGCATCGGTTATCATGCCCAATACCTGTGATTGTAAGCTCAAACCGATTATTAGATTTAAGATTTAGCGTCCACCGCGCATTACGTGACCTAACGTGTTCATCTGACCAAAATTTTTGTTTAAAGACTACCTCTGCTGCGTCGGCTCTATCAATTGATATGCCTAAATTACAAACAAACTCTTGTGTACCATTGGGTACAACCTCATCAAAAAAACCACCTTCATTATACCACATGCTTATTACTGTTTTACCTGATAGAGATTCTAAATCAGCTTCTGGAGCAATTTTTATCGAACCGTCAGCTAATTTAATTCTGTACTGAGATTCGCCAGACTTGTCTCCAGTAAATAGTTCTCTTATTTTCGTGTTGCCTTCAACCTTACCAGTATATTTTCCTGTCTTATGTCTTACTAGGGTATTGTCTTCTAGCAATTGATACCTCCTTACCCCAACAAAAAGCGGGCGCATATTCCCACCGGTAACTGTAAAGTAAGTCCATATAATTCTACACCTCCATATGTGGGGGTGTCAAACATTAAAACGCCATGCCATAATATGAAATATGGATACCTTGACAGGAATGCAGGTGGGCAGAAAAATTAAAGAGTTACGCAGAAAGCGTAGGATCACACAAGAAGAGCTGGCCGAACTTATAGAAACTAGCTACAAATACCTCCAGAGAATAGAAAGCAAAAATCCTCCAGATATACGATTAACCACTATTGTAAAACTTGCCAAAGCATTAAAGGTAAAGCCTGCTGAGTTGTTTTAGCATAAAACGACTACCAATTCAAACTTATGCGTCGCATCACATTCACTACATACTAACCTAGTCTATCATTTTTCCCTCAATGTTCTATAGTAATTTTAACTCGATATCCTTATCAACTGAACCTCCGCCATGCTGGAGATTAGAAGCAGGGATAGAAACTTTATCCGGGTAAACCTTTATTTTACCTTCATACCTATCGCCCAAGGTATAGATGCCAACGACCGACATTAGTAATTGCTTCTCTTTCTTGCCTTCATAAAATATTTCGCCTTCAGAGAACTTAATAAAGACCAAATCCATAAAATAACCCGAACCACCACCGCTATTCCCAAGTTCAACCACATGAATATTATTTGCCATCTTCCCCAGGTAGCTGTAACCAAATGCCTCATAGTTATCAAGCCCATCGCCTTTTTTATGTTCTACTCGCCACTGGCCATACTGCCATTTTACTTCATCTGCAGGATATTTATTCGTATCAAACGATGCCGAAACATCAACAGTCGTTACCATTGGTGGATGGTTATCCGATAACGGATTGGAAAACTCGCCGACTAAAAAAGGATGGATTGGCTTGCCTTTATAGGTAAATTTGGCGTTTACCTCATCCAGCTGTTCGCTTGCCATTAGAGAACTTGCAATTAGAAGAATTGATATAACCAAAACAGCTATTAAATGTTTTTTATCCATTTTACAGTTCCAGCCCTTTCATCTGCTTCGCTTGCTCATATTCTACTGTGTATTTTTTTAATTATAGCACTTTTTAAGGCTGTTCCTAATACAATAAGCAACTGCAGGCTGAAAATATTTTGGGGGAGGTTGTGTGTGTCGGGTGGTCACTGACACACCCTATAAGAGCAAAACCAGATACCCCTGGGGGTGGTGTCCATAGGGTGTCCATAGGCTACACAAAAACAGCACAAGGTCTATAATGGCAAATAAAGCAAAATATCCGTAACCTATTGCGCAAATAAACAGATACAAATACGCAATAAACTACGGATATATGCCTGAAAGCTTTACGAAAGCGCTGCTCTACCAACTGAGCTACATCGGCATTAATAACAACATTTAAACCTACAAGCTCTACCCTCGCCATAATTCATGGCGAGCCCGCCACGCATTCTGGCGGGAACTGAGCTACATCGGCACAGAAAATATTATACCAATTTTTATTATTAAGTCAATCATTTGGGACGCCTTAAGGCCAAAAAAACATTTGACAAACCCTATAAAAATGATATACTTACAATAATTGAAACAAGGAGCAAGATGTTTGGAAACAACAAAAACCGCAAAAGCATGTTTGAAAATATCTAGCAAGCTTTGGCGGTTTTTTTATTGCAAAGGGGGTGAACGTAAGTAACATGGCAAAAGGTAAAGTAAAATGGTTCTCGAATCAAAAAGGTTATGGTTTTATCACCCGCGAAGATGGCAAAGACGTATTTGTACATCACAGCGCGATCAAAGGTGACGGCTATAAAACCCTGAATGAAGGCCAGGAAGTCGAATTTGACGTAACCCAAGGGCCAAAAGGTGAGCAAGCAACTAACGTATCTAAATTATCATAGATAGCACCTTAAACACATAAACCGCCTGTTTTTTTAGAAAAACAGGCGGTTTTTTTATTAGGCGGCTATTTTATCTTAATCAAAATAAAATCTTTAGTACGGCAAACCTGCTGTATTTTATCCTGAGGAAGGCCGGCCAGATGTTCTTGAGTTAAAATCACAAAAACGTTTTTATAATTAAGCAGCTCATCTAATCCGGTAATATTGCGGCTATTTTTCCCTAAATAGAACTGCACACCCGGATCTCCGACATTATAGAGAATAACTTCCTTGCCGCCAACTGCATTATTTACCAGAACAGCCAATTCTTTTCCTTGCGGCGAATAATCCAGTTTAAAAATTTTACGGTCAACGGATAAATAGGCGATAAAAGTTGCAAATAATACAACCGCTACAATGATGGTGCGTTTTTTAAACATCTTTTCCATGCCCCAACCGATCAGAATTGCCAAGGCCGGATAAAGCGGCAAAATATACCAGTGAAGTTTAGTTTTTGCCGCGCTAAAGATCAACAATGCTAAAAATATCCAAACCAACAACAACAAATTAGACTTTTCTTTTTTCCAAAAAAGCCTGGCCAAGGCAATAAATAAAACGAGCAAACCGATTGCTCCCCATGGCCTGCCTTTGTTAGGGATAACGCCAAAATAAGTAAAAAATCCTCCCTGATGCCCTTCCATCGCTCCGCCGGTGCGGCGCAAAAGATGCTTAAGGAAATAATTATCCACGAAGAATTTACCATAATGCGCGATTACCAGCCAGTGCCACCAGATTAAAACCGGCAGAGAAACAACAATCCCCCACCAAAGCGCCGGTGTTTTAAGGATTTTTAGTTTACTGGCAGCTAAAAGATAGACAAAGATTATTCCCGGAATAAGCAAGGCGCCGATCCCTTTAATCATAAATGCCAAAACAAACGCCGGGCCGCAGAAAAATAAATACCTTGCCCTTTCCTCCCCTAGCTTAAATAGATATAGCGACAGGATAACAAAAAAAGTAAATGCGCCGTCCAGCATCCCAACTTTTGAGGCCCAGATAAAATGCCAGGTAGAAAGCAAAACCAGGGCTGCGCTGATCGCGGCTTGACGGGAATATAATTTTAAGGCCAGCAGATAAACAACAATTACCGTGCCAACCCCGCAGAGCGAAGAAAATAACCTTGCGGAAAATTCGTTAATGCCAAAAATCTTGTAAAATATCGCGGTCATCCAGAAATAAAGCGGCGGTTTATCCGCCCATTGGCTGCCGCCCCAAGTCAAATCGATCCAATTCCCGGACTTAAAGATCCCCCGGGAAACCTGGGCGTATAACGCTTCATCCCAAGAAGTCAGACTGCCGGACCAGTTATTCCAGATAAGAATAACCGCGGAAAGTAAAAAAAGTATCCCCAGGTCTTTTACTTTTTGAGCTCTTTCCATAATTTAAACAATTCGTAAAATGATTTTACCACCACCATCGGCTTATTTCCGGTGGCCTTGCCTGCCTGGCGCGCTAAATGAACTACCCCTGCCTGCTTAATCGCAAACCCGAGCTTTTTAGACTTAATCAAAAGCTCAGCGCTGATAAACTGGGTTTCGCTTTTTAAATCAACTGCCCGCAAAACGTCCTTTTTAATAATTTTAAAAGCGCAGTCAATATCTTTGACGGCTAAGCCGAATAATAAACGTACTAAAAAATTATAGGCTTTGGCATTAATCTTGCGATGAAGAGGGTCGCTTCTTTTCTGCCGGAATCCGGCGGCGATGTCACAACCGGGGACCAAATCAACAAGCTTTTTAATCTCCTCCGCCTGGAATTGCCCGTCGCCATCGGTAAAAAATACATACTCATAACGGCAATTAGCAAAGCCTGATTTCAAGGCCGCGCCATAGCCTCTGTTCTTAGGATGAGTAACTACGCGTAAATTGGAATATTGGCCGGATAACTTAGCCAGGACCGCGGCAGTATTGTCCTGCGAACCGTCATTAATCACCAACACTTCAAAATTTTCCGCAAATTGCGGAATAATCTTATAGATATTGCTGACTGTGCGGCTGATATTAGCTTCTTCGTTGTAGGCAGGGAGAAAAACCGAAAGGTTGGCTATTTTCATGGCATTAAAATCAAAATGCCGAGGGAGGGAATCGGACCCCCCACGCCGGCCTTTTCAGGGCCGCGCTCTACCACTGAGCTACCTCGGCATAGCAAAGATATTAGCATAAAATCAGCAAAAAACAATATTTAAATACCAGTTACCTAGAGCCATCAATAATCCTGGTATAGATATCTTGAGCAATATCCAAGTTAGGTAAATGATTTTTACGACAGGAAACTCTTAGGCGCACTGCAGAACGCGTTAAAGGAATAACCTTGATACGCACAACAACGCCTACTCCGGCGATTACTTCTATATAACCCTTATTTTTATCTTCTTTTTTAATCGATCCGCGGTCCCGGCTCACTGCCAAGGCCGAATTCCAAACGTCCTCATAAGATTTTGCCGTATCACCCTGTACAGTGTCGCGGCTGGCGGCATAACAAATGCCGGCACCGGCTGCCACGCCTAAAATCAACGGCGCGGCGCAACCAGCAAGATTGACCGCCAAAAAAACAATTAAAACCAAAGAGGAAATTTTTTTTCTCATTTCAGCTCCTTTTTAGCAAAAACCTTACTAAAACAAAAAACGGTTAAAAATAATATCATCCCCCAAGACAAACCAAACAATAGCCAGCCGCTCACCCTCATCTTACCTTCTCCTCTAACAACCGCTTGCGCCTCCAGGCGATCTTGACTAAAATCGCCAAAACAGCAAATATCCCCAAAAGCCCCAGGCGCGTCGCCAGGATATAAATTTTATCGCCATTAGCAATATTTTTCATAAAAATTATCGGCAACCATTCCTGCCACAGCCACATCCCCAAGATAAAAAGCAAAAATAGCGGGGTGATATATTTAATGATGAATTTATAGATTTTCGGCACTGCCATATCTGCCCCGCGGTGAATCTCATCCCAGGCTTTTTCCATGCCAAAAACCCAAGCAAAAAGGATTGTTTCGATTGTAGCAAACAAAACCAGGAAAAACGTGCCGCCCCAAAAATCCAATTCATCGACTACGCCGTTTTTTAAGAAAAATATCGGCGCCTGGCATAAGACAAAAGCAATTGCCGCAAAAATCGCCACTGCTTTTTTACGGCTGATATCAAATTCATCTTCTAAAAAAGCCACTGCCGGCTGGGCCAAAGAAACTGAAGAGGTAATCCCGGCTAAAAATAACAAACCAAACCACATAAAGCCCATAATTGCCGACCAGGGAAGCTTATTTAAGACTAACGGCATAGTGACAAACCCTAAATTAAATACTCCTGAGCCGGCGATCGAACGCATATCGCTGGCGCCGAAAAATACAAAAGCCGCGGGGATCACAATGCTGCTGCCTAAAATTACTTCGGCAAATTCATTCGTGCTGGCGGCGGTAAGCCCGGATAAAACTACATCATCGCCTTTAGATAAATAGCTGGCGTAGGTTAAAATCACTCCGATGCCTACACTTAAAGTAAAAAATATCTGTCCGGCTGCCTCTAACCAGACCTTGGCTGACCTTAGCGAAGAAAAATCGGCGTTCCACAAAAATCCAAAACCATTGGCGATATTCCAGCCCGGGCGCGAGGCGTCCGGCGCGCCCAAAGTAATTACCCGCAGCAACAGAACAAAACCAAAAACAAATAAAAGCGGCATAGCCCATTTACAGAGCCGCTCGATGCCGCCTTTAATGCCATAATAAATTACCGTAATGTTAATAACAAAAGTAATTAAAAAGAAAACATACGCGGCCTTTAAGCCGGAGAAATACTGATTGTACTCTAATCCTTGGAAACCGGATAAAAAACTCTTCATTGCCGCCTGATCCGCTAAATGGGAATATTTTCCGGTAAGTGCGAAAAAACTATAAGCTAAGGTCCAGCATTCAATATAGGTATAATAAATAAAAATTACCAGCGGCCCAAAAATTCCGATAATCCCAAAGTATTTAATAAAACGGTTTTTCTGCCAGACGCTATGAAAGATACCTGGCGCGGTACCATGGCCAAAACCGCCGCCGTAACGGCCCAAGGTCCATTCAATCCACATCAGCGGTATGCCTAATAAAAATAAAGAGACAAAATAAGGAATCATAAAGGCGCCGCCGCCGTTAGTCGCTGCCTTAGCGGGAAAACGCAAAAAATTCCCCAAGCCAATGGCTGATCCGGCAACCGCCATGATGATCCCTAGACGCGAACCCCAACTATCTCTTTTTCTAACTTGCGCCATATAAAGATATTATATCCGCGTTAAACTACTTGGCAATCTTTTATCACATTGCCTTCAGCGCTTCCTGAATCAAAGGCATAATTCCTTCCGCCTCTTCTTTAGAGAGCCGGCCGAGCTTAGAAAAAGTAAAATTTCCTTCGCGGTCTTTAATCTCCCGGACGATTTGCAGCTTTTTCGCGCCTTTGTTATACGAATGCACGCTGACTACGATTTTGCCCATATCGGTTTCAAAAGATTTGCTAAACAGCTCTTCATCCAAATCGCTTTTATAAGGCATGCGCCCTCCTTTGTTGTCCATTATTTTTTCTCCTTGTCTTGTTTCTCCTTTGCTTCTTTTTCTTTCTTCTCCGCGGCGGCAATCCTCTCTAACTCGGCGTCGGTTTTTTCCAGGCGCCAGAAAAGCTTCGCGGCGACTGACTCTTTGGCAAAAGTGCTGGGACTGGCCACCTCCACTTCCGTGGTAGAGGCGTCAAGTTCTTTAAAAAACACCCCGAATACCGTCGTATCTTCCGGAGAGATATAAGCCGCAATCATTTTTTTCTGCGGATCTTTAGCATAAACATAAGCACCGATTACCTGCATTGCCTTCAACGTTTTCCTATAGCAGTCGTTAAACCCTAAATTAAACGTCTTTTTAATCGCATCCGGCCTGACCTCTTCAACTTCTTTGGTTGAAATGCCGATTACGTTTTTAGCTACTTCAACTGCGTTATGTTTTAGTCCGGCACAGCCGGCCAACCAAATAGCTAAAAAACAAAAAAGTAAAAAACTCCTCATTTTCCGCTCCTATCCATTAACAATTTGTTTTATTTTTTCCAAATTTTTCCTTGCTTCCGCTTCTCCTCTTTGCGCGAATTCCGCCACACGGTATAATTCCAGCCAATGCAGGCCGGAAGTATCCGGATGTAAAACAATATCCGCCAATAAGCTTTCCCGCGCGATCATTTGCGATTGCATCAGCTCAATGCTGGAAAAAACTATTTCTAAAATATTGGTTTTAAACCGCTCGCGGAAGATTTGTTTTAAATTAAACCAATTCCTTTTTTTCAACGACTCTTTGGTCCGGGCAATATCTTCTTTTATTTTTTCGTATTGGCCCAAGATATCTTCGCGCGAAGGAGTAACGTTAACTGCGATAATCTTTTTGATCCCCATCGCTACCAGCAAATCGGTGGGCAGAGGATTAACTACCCCCCCGTCAAAAAGCACGTCTTCCTTGGCGCGAAACGGCTGAAATACTCCTGGCATAGAACAGGATGCCATTACCGCATCGATTAAAAGGCCTTTATCCAGAATACGCGATTCCTTCTTATGGATATCGCTGGCGACTATTTTTAAAGGCAGCTTAATATCATAAAAAGTTTTATTGCCGAGATACTTTTTTAAAAAACGGTAAAGCTTATTTCCCTTGATAAAACCAAACATCGGGAAGGTAAAATCCAGCATCCCAAAAGTATACTTCGGTTCTTTAAATTCCTTACGGACAATCTCAATAATCTGATCCGCCGAATAACCGCTTGCCCATAAAGCAGCTACTGCCGCGCCGATGCTGGAACCAACAATTACATCTACGGGGATTTTCTCTTCTTCAAAAACTTTTAATATACCGATATGACAAAAACCATAACCAAAACCTACTCCTAAGGCTAAACCGACAAACGCCTCGGCAGTCTGCCGGCAGATCCGGCGCACTGCCCGGGAATATTCCGCTTCCGGGTTATCCAAAACCAGGCGCTCGGCAGAAACAAATTCGATTTTCGGCAAAGTAGCATAAACCGGATGGCCGAGAATCACCCTTTCTTCTTCCGGAGTAATTTTAGCAAATTTATATTCATTAACAATAACTTTAATTTTATTTTCCTGAAAAGCGAATTCATCTTTCATCCGGCTGATCAAATGACGGGTCTTTCTTAAATCAACCGGCTGCGGGCTGGTCAAAACATGAATTAGATCTGACTGATTCAATACACTAAAAACAAAATTATCCATAAGGGCCGGCAAGTCAAGAATCAAATAATGGTAATCATTGATTAAAATGCTTAAAATATCTAAAAGCTTTTTGGTGCTGTCTTTTTCTTCTTCATTGTAGCTTAGGCAAAATAAATCTACACCAAAACTGCTTTTAAAAATATGCTCGCTTAATTTTTCTACGCTGGGAGCTGCCAAGCTGGATAATTCCAGCGGCCGGCAATCAACTCCGGCGTCAAGTTTATGCGGCAGGCTATGCAGCGATCCCGCAGGGCAAATATCCAAAATAATCACTGCTTTCTTTGTCTGTTCGCGCAAGCTCAAGGCCAGATTAAGCGCGTAAACAGTCTTTCCGGCCTGAGAATAAGAGCTAAAAACAGAAATTACTTCGCTTTCAAAAATTCTTTTGGGGTGCAAATCCTTATTTTTCAAGCGGCGGGATAAAGTCGAGCTGATATCTATCGCCAAAGCGGGGATTCTCTTTATAACAAGATCGAAATCTTCTTTTTTAATCACTAAAAGCAGGGAATCGTTGACCGCCTTGGCAGTTACGGAATGCGGCTCGGAAGTTAACAGAGAAATTATTCCGAAATATTTACCGCGGTGCAAATATTCCAAAATCACTTCCTGGCCGGCCGGGCCATTCCCGTAAACTACTACCCTGCCCCAGGCAACACAATAAAAGGCGTCGGCCGGACTACCCTGCTGATAAATAACCTGATTCTTTTTATATTCGACCAATGATGAATAATCATCAATGATCCCCTTTTCTTCCGCGCTTAATCCGGCAAAAAGCGGAATTTGTGAAATAATTTCGATTTTTTTAGGCTGTTCCATATTATTCTAATATTGAGGTACGGCAGACCTGAGCTAATTTTAAAGCGCTTGGCCTGACTTTGCGCTCAAAGGTTTGATAATCAACCTCAATCAAGCCAAAACGCGGGCGAAAACCCTTATCCCATTCAAAATTATCTAAAAGCGACCAATAAATATAGCCGATTACTTTCACGCCACGGCCAAGCGCCTTAACCACACTTTCTAAGTGCCCTTGAATATAGCGCCAACGCTGATGGTCATCTTCAGTGCAAATTCCGTTCTCCGTAATTAATATCGGCAGGTTATATTTTTTAAATTTTGTCAATAAGTCATAAAGGCCCTCGGGGTATATCTCCCAGCCTAACGAATTTCTCTCCCGCGGATCGCAATTATCGCCGCAGGCTTGAAAGAAAAATTTATCTATTCCCCACTCTTTGACATCCACTAAATTACGGGAATAATAATTAATCCCGATATAATCTAAAGTTCCGGCCCTAAATAGCTTATCCACAAAAGCAAAATTATAAAGCTGATCGCGGGCAAAACAGGATAACTTATTAATTAAATTAGGCCGGCAAGTAGTAATCGCCTGCGTGTGAGAAGCTATGCTGATAAGCGGTAAGGGCAGGTTTTTCTTAAGATAAATCTTGCGGATCAAGCGATAGGCAAGGATATGCGCCCGGGCTAAATTATTTCTTACTCTGTAGGCGGCAAGTAAAGATTTTTTCTGCGGCGGCCAGTCGCCGATTAAATAAGAAAAATGCGTGTAAATCAGCGGCTCATTAATGGTTACCCAATACCGGACATCAGCAGCCAGGGCCTCAACAATCTTTTCCGCGTAAGCCAAAAATTGCTTGGCTGATTTTCTATTTTCCCAGCCGCCGGATTGAGTAAACCAGGCGGGATTAGTAAAATGATGCAGGGTTACAACCGGTTCCAGGCCGCGCTGCCTTAAAGCTGATATTACTTCCTTATAATGATTGATTTCTTTTTGAGAAAACTCATTTTCCTGCGGTTGAATACGGCTCCATTCTATGGAAAAACGGTGGCAATTATGATTAAGCGATTTGGCCAGATCAAAATCATCCGGATAAAGCTGGTAGTGGCGGCAGGCAGCCCCGGAGGAATACTTTATTTTGCCTTCCTGCTCAAATTTCCACCAATCATTATAAACATTATCTCCTTCGACCTGATGCGAAGAAGTAGCCGCGCCCCAAAGGAAACCTTGCGGGAATTTTAACATAAATCGTATTATAACATTGCCAACAAAAAATCCCAACATATATTTGTTGGGATTTGCCTCTATAAATAAAAAAACGCCGACAAAGGAAGTTAAAGCGAAACTGCGGATGTAGCTTGCGGCAACCCAGCCACCATATTACCTCTGCATGCCTAGCTGTCCCTAATTAACGCCTCCTTTAAGGACACGGCTTTGTAAGGTAACTTAGGCCTGAGGCTTTGCGTCCCCGCCTTTAGGCGGGTTTACCCTTATCGGCAATATAAAGTATACACGATTCCAACCTGATTTTCAAGGCCGGTCAAAAACAATGGGGACAGCGCGCTTGGCGGCGCTGTCCCCGAACAAATTTTCTATCCTTTAAATTAAAATTTATTGTCCTGCAGCCGGAGTTAAATGCTTGCTTAATGCGGCCCAGGTTTTCGGGCCAACCTTACCATCTACTTTTAAGTTATTGGCCTTTTGAAAACTCTCAATCGCCTTTTTAGTCATTGGCCCCATTTTTCCATCGATATTACCGGTATAAAATCCCGCGTTTTTTAACGCGCTCTGGATCTCGGTAACTGCCGGTTTATACGGGCCTTGCGGAGGCAATGGCTCTAATTTGGCCTGAGGTTTGGCTTCGGCTGTTTTCAACTCTGTTGCTGAAGAAACAGCTGCTTGTTCAGCCGGCTTAACTTCCGCCGCCTTTACCTGTTCGCCGCTAGAAGTTGTGCTTAACGCTTCTAAAGAAATCGGCTCCTGCAGTAAAGCATCGGGATTTTCCTGCTTTTTTCCGCAACCTGCCAGATAGACTCCAAACGCTAAAATTAAAACTGTAAATCCGAATCTCTTCATTTATTTCACCCCCTTTTCGAGTAATTATAATAATTCTATTACTTATTTAAGAAAAAGCAAATATATTCTCAAATCTTTTTAAGCTGCGGGAAAAATTTCCAAACGGATAAAAAAAACGCCAAACAAGCAAATCCACTAAAACCCACGGCAAAAGGAGCCCCCCAGGCATGCGCTAAAGTTCCGGCAATTAAATTGCCGAAAGGCATTACTCCGGCAAAGGTAAACATAAAAGCGCTCATTACCCTGCCGCGGAATTCATCCGGCACCAGTATCTGCAAAGAATTATTTACCAAGGTCATCGCGGTAACCGAAGACCAGCCGATAACCATTAAATAAATACAGCTGAATAAAAATACTTTTGATTGTGAAAATAATATCAGCCCTAGTGAAAATACAATACTGGAAAAAACTATCAGGCCTCCGCGTTGTTTTAAATTCATACCAAAACGCGCCAAAAGCAGGGCCGATAAAAGGGCGCCCAGGCCGGAACTGGACATCAATATACCCAATCCCTTAACCCCGGCATGCAAAACCTTATCCGCAAAAACCGGCATCAGGATAGCGTAAGAAATCCCAAACAAACTGGCCATGCCGACAATGGAAATTAAAATAAGGATTACCCGGTTATCGACAATAAATCTAATCCCCTGGTTAAGGTCTTTTAAGAAAACCCCGTTGTTTTTTTTAGGAAGATGGTTATTCTTAATTAACAAAAGTGCGATAATCACCGCGACAAAGCTTATTCCGTTAACATAAAAGCATCCGCTCATGCCCACCGCAGCTACTAAGATACCGGCTAATGCCGGGCCAATCAGGCGCGCGGAATTAAAAGCCGCGGAATTTAAAGCAATCGCATTAAGCAAATGCTGTTTACCAACCAGCTCTACAACAATTGATTGGCGTGTGGGAGAATCAAAGGCCATAACTATGCCGTTTAATAAAGCAATCAGCATGATCTGGTTAACCGTGACCATTTTAAACTGAATAAGCAAAGCCAAGGCAAAAGCCAGCACCATAAAAGCGTTCTGGGTGATTAAAAGAATGTGCTTCTTATTGATCCGGTCAGCAAATACTCCGGCAAACAAAGAAAAAACAAAAACCGGAAGCGAACCTAAAAAACCGACTAGCCCGAGCAGAAACTCTGAACGGGTGAGGTCAAAAACCAGCCAGCTCTGAGCTACTGCCTGGATCCAGGAGCCGACCAGAGAAACCAGCATGCCAAACCAATATAAACGGAAATTACGGATGCTTAATGAAGAAAACATTTTAATCCAACATCTCTTTCTTTAAATTCCTGATCTCTTCGCCGATCTGATTAACGCGCTGGTCGATCTCTTCCAACCGCAGCATATATTCTTCCAAGGAATGTTCATCGCGGTAGCTGCGCGGATTTTCAATCGCGCGTTTTTTAGCCGAGGCCTCTAAATTTAAACGGTCTTTTTCCGCTTTTAATTTTTTGATTTTTTCTTTAATCTCAAAATTGTGGAATTTGCGTTCTTTTTCTTCCTGCCGTGCCAGCGCCTGCTGGTTTTTTTCTTTAACCTGCTTGGCGCTATCGCCAACCGCGGTCGGCGCGGAAGCTTTAATAACTACCTCCGGGCTGTCTTTTTTCTCCAAATAATAATCCAGGTCTCCGGAAAATTTACGTGCTCTCCCCTCTTTTACTTCATAAACCACATTCGCGATCGAACGGGTAAAATAGATATCGTGGCTGATAAAAACGATTGTCCCTTGGTAATCCCTCAACGCCTTGATTAAAGCGTCAACCGCGTCAACGTCTAAATGCGTAGTCGGCTCATCCAAAAGTAAAAAATTCGGCGGCCGGATTAAAAGTTTGGCTAAGATCAAACGACTCTTTTCCCCTCCGGAAAGCACCCGGACTTTCTTATCCGCGTCATCTCCGCTAAATAAAAAAGCCCCTAAGATCGTGCGAATAGCTTCCTGCGCCATATAGCCGGGGGCAGCCGTATAGGCCTCTTCTAAAACAGTGTTTTCCGGATTTAAAACATCGGTGCGCGTCTGAGAAAAATAGCCGATTTCCGCATTATGTCCTAAAATCCTCTGGCCGGAATCGACTTCCGCTACGCCGGCAAGGATTTTTAAAAGCGTGGATTTCCCCGCTCCGTTTTCGCCGACTAAAACCGCTTTTTCCTGACGAG